>DASXLN010000397.1:0-1791 GCA_036496165.1 Gaiellaceae bacterium
GACGCCGATGTCGTCGAAGACCGCTTCGAGCTGGGCGAGCACGAACTCCGGAGGCAGCTCGTGGATCGCAGTTACGGCCTTCGTGTTCTGCGCCGTGAGCGCGACGAGGACGGACGTGCCGTAGACGCCGGCCGCGGCGAACGCCTTCAGGTCGGCCTGGATGCCGGCGCCGCCGCCGGAATCGGAGGTCGCGATCGTCAGTGCCCGAGAAATCATGTGCTCCCTTCGCCGGCATGACCCGGATCAGGTTCGACGGGTGTGATCTCAGCCGCTCCGCGCGGCACCCCGGTCCTCCAACGTTAGCGTGGAACCGTGCTGTGGGACGACCTCCTCCAGGGCGAGGAGCTCGCATACGTCGGAACGGAGCCTGCGCGCGAGCCTCGCCTGGCGTCTCTTCCCGAAGGAGCGCCCCAGGTCGGCGTGGACACGCTGTACGTCCACCAGAGGGATGTCTGGGACGCCGTGCAGCGGGGCGAGCACGTCATCATCACGACCGGGACCGCCTCGGGGAAGACACTCGGGTTCAACCTTCCCGTCCTCGACGCACTCACGCGTGATCCGAAGAGCCGCGCGCTCTACCTCTACCCGACGAAGGCGCTCGCGCAGGACCAGTTCCGCACGCTCACTGCGCTGAACGTGCCGAACGTGCGCGCGGCGATCTACGACGGCGACACGCCGCATGAGCAGCGTTCGCAGGTCCGCAACTGGTCGAACCTCGTCCTCACGAATCCCGACATGCTCCACGTCGGCGTCCTGCCCCGGCACGACCTCTGGGCGGACGTGCTGCACAACCTGCGGTACGTCGTCGTCGACGAGGCGCACGTCTACCGCGGCGTCTTCGGCTCGCACGTCGGCAACGTCCTGCGGCGGCTGCGGCGGATGGCGCGCGTGTACGGCGCGGATCCGCAGTTCGTCCTCGCGTCGGCGACGATCGCGAATCCCGGCGAGCTCGCGCACCGGCTGCTCGGCCTCGAGACGACGGTGATCGCCGACGATGCGGCGCCACGCGCAGAACGGACGGTCGCGCTGTGGAACCCGGAGCTGATCGACGCAGAGCTCGGTCTCCGCGCGTCACCACTCGGCGAGGCTTCGCGGCTTGCCGCTGCGCTCGTGCAGCGGGGCCTGCGCACGATCTGCTTCGCGAAGAGCCGCAAGGCGGCGGAGCTCGTCCACCGCATGACCGTCGACCGCGTCGACGCAGAGACAGCCGCGCGTCTGGCCCCGTACCGCGCCGGCTACACGCCGCAGCAGCGGCGTGAGATCGAGCGGCGCCTCGTCGAGGGCGAGCTGCTCGGCGTCTCGGCCACCGACGCGCTCGAGCTCGGGATCGACATCGGGCTCCTCGACTGCGCCATCTCCGTGGGCTTTCCCGGCACCGTCGCGAGCCTGAGGCAGCAGTGGGGACGCGCAGGCCGGCGCGGGCACGGGCTCGCGGTGCTCGTCGCATCCGAGGACGCACTCGACCAGTACTTCATGCGTGAGCCGGAGACGCTGCTCGGACGCCGGGTCGAGGCGGCGATCCTCGACCACGCGAACCCGCGCGTGCTCGACGGGCACGTCGCCGCGGCCGCGTACGAGGCGCCGATCGACGACGACGACCGGGCGACGCTCGGCGACGCCGCGCTCGAGCGCGCGCCGCACGTCACCGACCTCCGCCACACAGCAAGCGGCTGGGTGTACGCCGGCAAGGATTATCCCGCAGGGCGCATCCCGCTTCGCTCCGCGACAGCCGACGCGTTCTCCGTCATCGACGCGAGCACGGGAACAGTGCTCGGCATCGTCGAGCACGAG
>DASXLN010000398.1:0-3235 GCA_036496165.1 Gaiellaceae bacterium
TACCTCGACTTGATCGGGAAGTACGCCGACGCAGGCTTCACGCACGTGTACATGCACCAGATCGGCGACAACCAGGATGAGTTCGCGGAGTTCGCGGCCCGGGAGCTGATGCCCCGGCTCTAGACTGGTCGGCATGGCAGACCTCCGCGTCGGCGACCGCACGTACGAGATCCATCGCCTCGATCCCGCCGCCGCGCGCCTGCCGTACACGCTGCGGATCCTCCTCGAGAACGTCCTGCGCACCGGCGGCGATCCGGCGCCGATCCTCGACTGGAAGGCGCAGGCGCAGCCGGCGGACGAGATCTCGTTCATGCCGGCGCGCGTCCTCCTCCAGGACTTCACCGGCGTGCCGGCCGTCGTCGACCTCGCCGCGATGAGAGATGCGATGAAAGAGCAGGGCGGCGACCCGGCGAAGATCAACCCGCTCATCCCCGCGGAGCTCGTCATCGACCACTCCGTGCAGGTGGACGAGTTCGCGACGCGGCTCGCGATCGAGCGCAACGTCGAGCTCGAGTTCGAGCGCAACCGCGAGCGCTACGCGTTCCTCCGCTGGGGCCAGCAGGCGTTCGACAGCCTGAAGGTCGTCCCGCCGAACACCGGCATCTGCCACCAGGTGAACCTCGAGTTCCTCGCGCGCGTCGTCGAGTCGCGCGACGGGGTCGCATTCCCGGACACGCTCGTCGGAACCGACTCCCACACGACGATGGTGAACGGCCTCGGCGTGCTCGGCTGGGGTGTCGGCGGCATCGAGGCCGAGGCAGCGATGCTCGGCGAGGCGTTGTCGATGCTCGTGCCGCAAGTCGTCGGGTTCCGTCTGAGCGGCGCGCTGCGCGAAGGTGCGACGGCGACAGACCTCGTGCTGACGGTGACGGAGATCCTCCGCCGCACCGGCGTCGTCGGGAAGTTCGTCGAGTACTTCGGGCCGGGCGTGCCGTCGCTCGCGCTCGCCGACCGCGCGACGCTCGGGAACATGAGCCCCGAGTACGGCGCGACGTGCGGATTCTTCCCCGTCGACGAGGTCACGCTCGAGTATCTGCGCCTGACCGGACGCCCGGACGAGCGCGTCGAGCTCGTCGAGGCGTACTGCAAGGAGAACATGCTGTGGCACGAGCCGAGCGAGCACCCCGAGTACTCGCAGGTGGTCGAGCTCGACCTCGACGACGTCGAGCCCTCGCTCGCAGGCCCGCGACGCCCGCAGGACCGCGTCCCGCTGGACAAGGCGAAGGAGGCGTTCTTCGAGTCGCTCGGCACGTTCGGCGTCGACTACGACAACGGCACGTACGACAAGGAGGTCGCGGACAGCTTCCCCGCGAGCGACCCGCCGACGTTCGACGCCGTCGAGGCCGAGACGACGCATGCGCCGGTCGCGGTGCGGGATCGTTCGGTGTCCGACACGGATGGGCTGCATCACGGCTCGGTCGTCATCGCCGCGATCACCTCGTGCACGAACACGTCGAACCCGTCGGTGATGCTCGCCGCCGGCCTGGTCGCAAAGAAGGCCGTCGAGCGCGGGCTCACGCGCAAGCCCTGGGTGAAGTCGTCGCTCGCGCCCGGGTCGAAGGTGGTCACCGAGTACTACAAGCGTGCGGGGCTCGACACGTATCTGGACGAGCTCGGCTTCAACACGGTCGGCTACGGCTGCACGACGTGCATCGGCAACTCCGGGCCGCTGCCGGAGGAGATCTCCGCGGCGGTGACGGAGAACGACCTCGTCGTCTGCTCCGTCCTCTCCGGCAACCGCAACTTCGAGGCGCGCATCCACGGCGAGGTGAAGGCGAACTACCTCGCGTCGCCGCCGCTCGTCGTCGCGTACGCGCTCGCCGGGAGGATGGACATCGACTTGACGACGGAGCCGATCCAGGGCGACGTCTACCTGCGCGACCTCTGGCCGACGCGCGCGGAGATCGACGCGACGATCGCCGGCTCCGTCGACGGCGCGATGTTCACGCGGACGTATGCCGACGTCTACACCGGCGACGATCGCTGGAACGCACTCGACATTCCCGACGGCGACCTCTACGCGTGGGATCCCGACTCGACGTACGTGCGACTGCCGCCGTACTTCGAGGGGATGCCGCGCGAGCCGCAGCAGGTCGACGACGTCGCCGGCGCGCGCTGCCTCGTCGTTCTCGGCGACTCGGTCACGACCGACCACATCTCCCCCGCCGGCGCGATCCGGCCCGACTCCCCCGCCGGGACGTACCTGACGGAGCACGGCGTCGAGCGGCGCGACTTCAACTCGTACGGGTCGCGGCGCGGCAACCACGAGGTGATGGTGCGCGGCACGTTCGCGAACGTCCGCCTCCGCAACCAGCTCGTCCCGGGCAGCGAGGGAACGTGGACGGCTCACCTCCCCGACGGCGAAGAGATGACGATCTACGACGCCGCGATGCGCTACCGCGAGCAAGGCGTGCCGACGATCGTCATCGCCGGCAAGGAGTACGGCTCGGGCTCGTCGCGCGACTGGGCGGCGAAGGGGCCGAACCTCCTCGGTGTGCGCGCGGCGATCGCGGAGTCGTACGAGCGGATCCACCGCTCGAACCTGCTGATGATGGGCGTCCTGCCGCTCCAGTTCATGGACGGCGAGAGCCGCGAGTCGCTCGGCCTCACCGGGCGCGAGGAGTTCTCGATCATCGGCGTCGACAACGCCGAGGCGGAGGAGGTGACCGTGCGCGCCGACGACAAGGAGTTCCGCGCGCGCGTGCGCCTCGACACGCCGCGCGAGCGCGAGTACCTGCGCCACGGCGGCATCCTCCAGTTCGTGCTGCGGCGCCTGCTCGCCTAGGACGCGCGCGCGACGTCGAGTGCCTGCTGTCGCGCCTCGGCCTCGTCGAACCAGCGCAGGCCGAGCCAGATGAGGACGCCGAGCATGATGAGGCTCCCCTCGAGCAGCATCACGCCGCCGCCGAGACGCTGGTCGTCCAGTGGCGAGAAGCCCCACAGCCGTGGCGCGTGCACGTACGGCTCGTAGAACGGGTGGCTCGACCAGAGGAACACGGACGAGAGACCGAGGGAGAAGAACCACATCCCCGCGAGGTACGCCGCGCGCGCGCCCGTCCCGAACCACCGCGGCCCCGGCAGCAGCTCGAACAGCGTCGCCCACACGAGTGCACCGCCGGCGAAGAACAGCGCGTGCTGCAGCGCGTGCACGGCCGAATGCGCGAGCGCTGCGTCGTAGAGGTACGGCACGTGCCACACGGCGAGGTTCGCCGCCCAGAGCGGCAGCGCGGCGAAC
>DASXLN010000399.1:0-3037 GCA_036496165.1 Gaiellaceae bacterium
GCGCGCGCGTCGTCCATGACGACGACCGCATCGCCGTAGCGCGCGATCCCCTTGCGGTCGCCGAGCGCGCGGTCGAATGCCTCGCCGAGCGCGATTGCGGAGTCCTCTGCCGTGTGGTGTGCGTCGGTCTCGAGGTCGCCGCTCCCCTCCAGGACGAGATCGAAGCCTGCGTGGAAGGCGAGCTGCTCGAGGAAGTGGTCGTACAGCCCGGCTCCGGTGCCGACCCGAACGCGGCTCGCCCCGTCCAGCGCAAGACGCACGCGGATGGTGGTCTCGGTCGTCGCGCGCACGCTGCGCGCTTTGCGCGCCTGCACGCGCGGTTCGCCGGCGAGAGCAGCGAGGAGCACGTTATCGTCCTCGCGGTCGCGGACGGAGATGCGAATGCCGCTCTCGAACGTGCGAACGATGCAGCCGGCCGCGAGCAGAGTGTCTGACACCGAGACGGGATCGTCGACCGGGACAAAGACGAAGTTCGCGCGCGACGGCAGCGGTTCGTAGCCGAGGCTGCGCAGCTCGGCCGCGAGCCGCTCGCGTTCCTCGATCACCGGTGCGGCGTCGGGCGGCGATGCGAGCGCTGCGAGCGCGAGCGCGACCGACAGCGCCGACACAGGCTCGGGCGCCTGGCGCGCGTACAGCTCGGCAGCGACGTCGCGCGACGCGAGCGCGTAGCCGATGCGCGCACCGGCGAGCGCAAAGAGCTTCGAGAACGTGCGCACGACGATGACGTCGTCGTCGATGAGGCCGACGGCGCCGGGATCGTCTGCGTACTCGAAGTACGCCTCGTCGACGACGAGCGGCCGCGCGGCCGGAATCGGCTCGAGCGAGCCGGTCGGATTGCCGGGCCGGCAGAAGTAGGTCAGCACGGGGTCGTCGTCGCCGACGTCGGCGCCTGTGAGCTGCGCCGCGACTCGGAAGACCGGATAGGTCGGCGACTGCGGCACCGACACGGTGTCGCCGGGCCCCGCGAACGCACGTGCGGCGAGCATGAGCAGATCGTCGGCGCCCGCCCCGAGGACGACGTTCTCCGGCTCGACGCCTGCGTACTCGGCGATCGCCTCGTGGATGCGCGGATGACCACCGTGCGCGTACTCGTTGATGCGAGCGAGCGCCGACGCGATGGCGGCGGGCCGCGAGCTCGGGAGCGGCAGCGGCGGGACGTTGCCGTCGAAGCGCAGGATGAACGCGGGATCGAGCCCGGCGCGGCGCGCGAGCTCCGCCGTCGACGGCGCCCACACATACGGTGTGAAGCCCGCCCCGAGCGCTCTCATCGCCGCACCGCCGCCGCGTGCGCGGGCAGACCCTCGATCTCGGCGAGCGCCTCGACCGTCGGGCGCACGCGCTCGAGCCCTGCGCGAGTCAACCGCTGGATCGTGATCGGCTTGAGGAACGTCTCCAGCCCGAGGCCGCCGACCGAGCGGGCCCAGCCGCCGGTCGGGAGCACGTGGTTCGCACCCGTTCCGAGGTCGCCGCTCGGAACCGGCGACCAGGCGCCGACGAAGACGGCACCGGCGTTGCGAACACGCGGTGCGAGCGCTTCCGCGTCGCCGAGGAGCACGAGATGCTCCGGCGCGATCGCCTCCGCCTCGTCGAGCGTCGACACGATGCGGCACACAGCCTCGTGCCCGTGCTCGGCCTGCGCGGCGAGCTCGAGCTCGGCGAGGCGGCGGTCGCCGCCGGCGCCGAGGATGACGACGACCTCAGACGGCCCGGCGGGAAGGTCGATCGCCACGTCGCGCGAGACGGCGAGCTTGGCGTCGTTCACGTGCGGGCCACCGGGCCCGACGATTTTGTCTACCTTCTCGACGTACGCGAGCCACGCGATCGCCTGCGGCCCGCCGAGGGCCCACACCTCGTCGATGCCGAGCAGCTCGGCCGCGCGCGCGACGAGGCCCGCGCCCTCCGGTGGGGTGCACACGACGAGACGGCGCACGCCGGCGACCTGCGCAGGAACCGCGCACATGACGAGGGTCGACACGAGCCCGCGCGGGACGTAGATGCCGACGGAGTCGAGCGCGACCCAGCGGCGCTCGAGCTCGACGCCCGGCTCGACCTCGAGCCGCACGTCGAGCGGGCGCTGCGCCTCGTGCCAGCGCCGGACACGGTCGGCGAGCGCCAGCACCGCCTCTTCGGGCAGCGTGCCGGACGGTTCGGCCCGCGCAGGCTCGACGCCGTCGAGCTTGACCGCCCACTCGCGCACCGCCTCCTCCCCGCGCGCCTTCACGTCGTCGACGACGGTCATCCGAGCATCCGCTCGACGGGAACGAGAAGGATCGACGACGCGCCCGCTGCCTCGAGCTGCGGGAGCAGCTGCCACACGTCGGCGGCGGGGACGAGGCTGTGCACGGCGACCATCCCGTCCTCCGACAACGGCAGGACGCTCGGCGCCCTCGAGCCGGGCACGAGCGCGCAGATCTGCTCGAGCGCTGCCTCGGGGGCGTTCAACATCAGGTATCTCGTCGCGCGTGCGTCGACGACGCTGCGGAACACGTTCGCGAGCTGCAGCGCGTCGTCGAGCGGCTCGGGCGGGCCGATCAGCACCGCCTCCGACTCGAGGAGCACGCCGACCGAGCGCAGGCCGTTCGTGCGCAGCGTGCTCCCGCTCGAGACGAGGTCGACGATCGCGTCGGCGAGCCCGAGTCTCGGCGCGAGCTCGACCGAGCCGTGCACGTCGACGAGCTCGATCGGCACCGGCATGAGATCGCGGGCGAGCCTGGGGAAGCTCGTCGCGATGCGCGCGCCGTCGAGCTCGTCCGGCGCGCCGACGTCGGACTCCGCCTGCACCGCCACCTCGAGCGTGCACGCGCCGAAGCCGAGACGCAGCAGCTCGACGACGTCCACGCCGCTCTCCTCGACGATGTCGAGCCCGGTGATGCCGCAGTCGACGACGCCGTCCTGCACGTACTCGGGCACGTCGTCGGCGCGCACGAGCAGCGCCTCGACCGGCGCGTTGCGGCACGGGAATGCGAGCGCGCGGTCGCCGGGCGTCTCCGGACCGAGCCCGGCGTCCTCGAGCAGCGCGATCGCCGGATCGCGCAAG
>DASXLN010000400.1:0-2249 GCA_036496165.1 Gaiellaceae bacterium
ACCGTCGCCTTCCCGGCGGGACGCTACGCCGCGATCATGGGTCCCTCGGGATCGGGCAAGTCGACGCTGATGCACATCCTCGCGGGCCTCGACCGGCCGACCGGCGGCGTCGTGCGCCTCGGCGGCGTCGACATCACAGAGCTGAACGACCACGACCTCACGCAGCTGCGGCGCGACCGCATCGGCTTCATCTTCCAGACCTTCAACCTGCTGCCCGTGCTCAACGCGCAGGAGAACATCCTGTTGCCGCTGTCGATCGCCGGGCGCAAGCCCGACCGCGAATGGTTCGACCGGCTCGTCGACGCCGTCGGCATCCGCGACCGGCTCACGCACCGCCCCGCCGAGCTCTCCGGCGGCCAGCAGCAGCGCGTGGCCGTCGCCCGCGCGTTGATTTCGCGCCCGACGGTGGTGTTCGCCGACGAGCCGTCGGGCAACCTCGACTCCAAGGCGTCGAACGACGTCCTCGAGCTGCTCCGGCACGCCGTCGACGACTTCGGCCAGACGGTCGTCATGGTCACGCACGACGCCCACGCCGCCTCGTTCGCCGACAGGCTGCTCGTGCTCGCCGACGGGCGGATCGTGCACGACGGCGACTCGATCACATCCGAACAGGCCCTGGATCTCATGAAGTCCGTGAGCTGATGCTCGCGCTGGTCCTCAGGGGTTTCATGCAGCGGAAGGTGCGGGTGCTGCTGACCGCGATCGCGATCGCCCTCGGAGTGGCGCTGATGGCAGGCACCTACATCCTCACCGACACGATCAACAAGTCGTTCGCGGGCATCTTCAGCGTCGCCAACCAGGGACACGACGTCGTGATCACGCCGACGCAGGCGCTCGGGCGCGGCACGCGCATTCAGACGCCGCCGATAACCGACCAGATGCTCGCCCAGGTGCGCGCCACGCCCGGGGTCGCCGAAGCCGCGGGCTCGATCTTCACGCCCGGGACCTTCCTCGACGTGCATGGGAAACGACTCACGAACGGCGGCGCGCCGGCCTTCATCGCGTCGGAGACGCCGAAGCGCTTCGAGTCGTTCAAGCCGGTGCAAGGCCGCTTCCCGATCAGCGCCGAAGAGGTGGCGATCGACGAACAGACCGCCAAACGCCACAACCTCAAGCTCGGCCAGCAGATGGTCGTCGCCGGCTCGGCCCCCGCCAGGCGCTACACGATCGTCGGCATCACGCGCTTCGGCGGAGGCGAGTCATTCGGCGGCGCGGGCGCCGCGATCCTGACACCGAGCGAGGCTCAACGCGTCGTCGGCCTCCCCGGGCACTTCGATCAGATCGACGTCGCCGCCACGCCCGGCGTGACCGCCAGCGGCCTGCGCGACACGATTCGCGCGGCGCTGCCCGCGACCGTCGAAGTCCGTACCGGCGCCCAGCAGGCCGCGAAGGACACCTCCGACCTCGAACACAACCTCGGCTTCCTGCGCACGTTCCTGCTCGTGTTCGCCTACGTCTCGCTGGTCGTCGGCGCCTTCATCATCTTCAACACCTTCTCGATCACCGTCGCGCAGCGCACGCGTGAATTCGGGCTGCTGCGGACGCTCGGCGGCTCGCGCCGCCAGATCATGCAGTCGGTCGTCTACGAAGGGCTGATGCTCGGCGTGGCGGGTGCCGTTCTCGGGCTCCTCGGCGGGCTCGTTCTCGCTCCGGCGCTCAACGAGCTTTTCAAGGCATTCGGCGCCGAACTGCCGCACAGCGGCACGGTCGTGGAGACACGCACGATCGTCGTCTCGCTGACGGTCGGCATCGTCGTGACCCTGCTCGCCGGGCTCCCGGCCGCGCTGCGCGCCACGCGCGTGCCGCCGCTCGCCGCGATGCGCGAGGGCGTCGAGATCCCGCCCGCGGTGCGGACGCGCCGCCAGATCGTGATCCGCGGCGCGATCGGCATCGCGATCCTGCTCCTGCTGAGGCTGCTGCTGGGAGGCGGAGCCGCCCTCACCAGCCTCGCGATCATCCTCGCCGTGCGTGTCTTCTTCGTCGCCCGCCGCCTGCGGCGCGGGGAGCGTCCCAAGCGCTATCGCCTCGTGCCGGCGCTCGCGCGTGCGATCGGCCTGCTCGTCAGCTGGCGCGGCATCACCGGGCAGCTCGCGCGCGAGAACACCATCCGCCAGCCGGGCCGCACAATGATCACCGCCGCGGCGCTGACCGTCGGCCTGGCTCTGGTCGCGTTCGTGTCCGTGCTCGCCGACGGGACGAAGGCGACGATCAACCGGGCCGTGAGCCGCTCCTTCGCGGGTGACCTGATC
>DASXLN010000401.1:0-11036 GCA_036496165.1 Gaiellaceae bacterium
GACGTCGACACGATGCTCGACCTGCTTGCCGACCTCGGCGCCGACGCCGGGTGGACGGGACCGAACGAGGTCCGCGTCCACACCGCGAACGTCGCGAAGTCGAGCCCGGACCCGCAGCTGTGCGCGCGGATGCGCGCCTCCTTCCTCCTCGCCGGCCCGCTGCTCGCGCGCTTCGGGAGCGCGACGATGCCGCCGCCCGGCGGCGACGTCATCGGCCGTCGCCGACTCGATCCGCACATGCACGCGTTCGCGGAGCTCGGCACCGAGATCGCCGGCGAGCGTGTCTACGAGATGCGCACCGACGGCCTGCGAGGCGCGCACGTCTTCCTCGACGAGGCGAGCGTCATGGCGACGGAGAACACCGTCATGGCGGCGGTGCTCACGCACGGCGAGACGGTGCTCGGCAACGCAGCGTGCGAGCCACACGTGCAGGACCTCTGCCGCTTTCTCGTGTCGCTCGGCGCACGCATCGAAGGCATCGAGTCGAACGTGCTGCGCATCGAAGGCGTCGAGGGCCTCGGCGGCGGAGCGTGGTCGATCGGCCCCGACCACATCGAGGTCGGAAGCTTCATCGGCATGGCGGCGATCACCGGCGGCGACGTCACCGTCGAAGGCGCCGACCCGAAGGATCTCGTCTCGATCAAGCCCGCGTTCGAGCGCCTCGGCGTTCGCATGGAGATCGGCGAGTCGAGCGTGCACGTGCCGTCGCGGCAGCAGCTCGTCATCCGCGACGACCTCGGCGGGATGATCCCGAAGATCGAGGACGGCCCATGGCCCGCCTTCCCGTCGGACCTGACGTCGATCGCGATCACCGTCGCGACGCAGGCGTTCGGAACGGTCCTCATGTTCGAGAAGATGTTCGAGAACCGGCTGTTCTTCACCGACAAGCTGATCTCGATGGGCGCGCGGATCATCCTGTGCGACCCGCATCGCGCGGTCGTCACCGGCCCGACGCCGCTCGTCGGCCAGCGGATGGAGAGCCCGGACATCCGCGCCGGCATGGCGATGCTGCTCGCCGCACTCTGTGCGGACGGGCGCTCGACGATCGGCGCGGCGCACCAGATCGACAAGGGCTACGAGCGCATCGACGAGCGCCTGCGCGCGCTCGGCGCGTCGATCGAGCGGATCGAAGCCGCGGCCTAGCGCGCCGCGATCGTCTGCGCGCGCGCGACCGCCGCAGTGACGTCGACGACGCCGTAGCCGAGATCCGACGTCCAGGCACCGTGACCGGAGGCGGTGTCCTCGAGCACGCGGGCGACCTGCCTCGCGGAGAGCGACGGGTTCGCCGCCCACACGAGCGCGGCCGCGCCCGACACCTCGGCGGTCGCGAACGACGTGCCGCTGCCGTAGCCGTAGTGCCCGCGGCCGAACGCGCCGTACACCCGCACGCCCGGCGCGGCGAGCGAGACCCACGAGCCGCTGCCGGAGAACGACGCGCGCGAGCCTTCGGCGGCAGCGGCGACGACGAGCCCCTTGCTTCCCGCGCCGTCCGAGCCGACGGGCTGCAGGAGCGCAGCCGGGTACTCGACCGGGTTGCCGAGCCCGTAGTCGTTGCCTGACCCCGTGACGACGAGCGCGCCGTGCGCGACGGCGTACCGGATCCCTGCCCGCTCGGTCTTCGACGTGCTCGGGCCGCCGAGGCTGAGGTTGAGGATGCGCGCGCCGTGCGCGATCGCGTACCGGATCGCGATCGCCTCGGACTGGTCGGTGAAGGCGCCGCTCGCGCTGCCGGCCTTGATGACGAGCAGCCGCGCGTCGCCGCCGTACGCAGCGGCGATTGAGGCGACGAAGGTGCCGTGACCGTTGGGATCGCGGACGTTCGCAGTCCCGGTGCGCACGTCGTACGAGCCGCTCGTGCGCGCGGCGATCTCCGGCACGCCCAGGTCGGCGCCGGTGTCGATGATGGCGATCTCGACCTGCCCGGCCGCGCGCGTGACGGCGGGCGGAACGCCCTGCTCGTCGATCGCGGCCAGCTGCCAGCCAGTTCCCGAGACGGCAAGCGCAGCGAGCAGGGCGGCCGCAGCAGGGAGCACTATCCGACGCTACGGTGCGGCGCGGACGCAAGCCATGGGCCGCGCGGCCCATCTTGAGGCCGCGATGGACCTAGTAGGCTCGCCGCCATGAATGCGGCCGGACGGAGCGGCATCCGCGTCGACCCGCGCGGGGACGGCACTGCCAACGTCGAGACGGGGCTTCCCGTCCTCGACCGGCTGCTCGAGCGGCTTGCGCAATACGCATCCTTCGACCTCGCGCTCGAGGTCGAGCCCGGCGCCGCGGAAGCGGAGGTGGCGGAGGCCGGCACCGCACTCGGCCGCGCGCTCGCCGCGCCGCTCCGAGAGGGGCGCGGCTACGGGTTCGGGATCATGACGTCGGCGGAGGCGCTCGCGAATGTCGTCCTCGAGGTGTCCGACGCGCCGCTCCTCGTCTCGAACGTGGATTTCACGCAGGCGCGCATCGGCGGCCTCGGCACCGATGTCGCGCGCCGCTTCCTCGAGCGTTTCGCCGAGGGCGCGGGCGTGACCTTGCACGTGCGTCTGCTCAACGGCACCGACACGCAGCACGTGCTCGACGCGATCTTCAAGGCGCTCGGCGTCGCACTCGCTGGCGCATGTACGGACAAAGGAGCAGAGCGTGAGTGACAAGACCGTCGTCCGCACCGAAGCCGCGCCGGCACCGTTCCAGGGCGCGCCGTACTCGCAAGCGATCCGGGCCGGCGGGTTCGTCTTCGTCTCGGGTCAACTCGCGCTCAAGCCCGGCGACAAGGAGCTGAGCGGCGGAACGATCGAGGAGCAGACCGAACAGGTGCTCGCGAACCTGCGCGCGATCCTCGAGGAGGCCGGCAGCAGTCTCGACAAGCTCGTGAAGACGACGGTCTTCCTGCAGAACCTCGACGACTTTCAGGGGATGAACGGCGTCTATGCACAACACGTCGGCGAGACGCCGCCGGCACGGTCGACGGTCGAGGTCGCGAAGCTCCCTTCCGGGGCGCTCGTCGAGATCGAAGCCATCGCGGCCCTTTAGTGGTTCACGAGATCGAGGAGTACGTCCGCTCGCTCGGCCTCGACGCATACCTCGTCGGCGGCGCCGTCCGCGACGAGCTCCTCGGCCTCGAGTCGAAGGATGCGGACTTCCTCGTCCCCGGTGTCGACACCGAGCAGCTGCGGGCTGCGCTCGCGCCGCACGGCCGCGTCGAGGATCTCGTCGTCGCCGACCGTCTCGTCGGCGTGCGCCTGCACCCGCGCGACAAGCGCGTGCGCTCTCTCGCCCCGGCGGGGATCGAGTTCGCGCCACCGCGCAAGGAGGTGAGCACCGGCCCGGGCCGGCACGACTTCGAGATCGTCGCCGATCCGGCGCTCTCGGTCGAGGACGACATGCGTAGGCGAGACTTCACCGTCAACGCAATCGCGCGCCATCTCGCCGACGGCACGCTCGTCGACCCGGTCGGCGGCCGCGAGGACATCGACCGGCGCCTCCTGCGGACGGTGTCGGACACGAGTTTCGCCGAGGATCCGCTCCGCCTCGTGCGCGGGCTCCGCTTCGTCTCGCAGCTCGGCTTCGAGCTGCATGAGCAGACGCGCGCGCAGATGGTGGACGAGGCGTCGTCGGTGAAGCTCGTCTCCGGCGAGCGCATTGCCGACGAGCTGTCGAAGCTCCTGCTCGGCGCGCACCCCCGAGATGCGCTCGTCGTCGCGCGCGACACCGGCGTCCTCGCCGAGCTCATCCCCGAGTTCGGCCCGGCGCACCATCTCACCGACCACATTTTCGCCGTCGTCCAGGAGACGGCCGACGCACACGATCACCTCGCGGTGCGTCTTGCCGCGCTCTTCCACGACGTCGGCAAGCCCGTCGACCCGAGCCCGCGCGGCCATGCGCAGGTCGCCGCGGAGATCGCGCGCGAGACGCTCGGCCGGCTTCGCTACCCCACACGGCTCACGCGACGCGTCGTCGCAATCGTGCGCGAGCACCCGTATCGCGCCGAAGACCGTCCGAAGACGCCGCGCGAAGCGCGCCGCTTCCTCCTCCAGCACGGCGACGAGCTCGCGTTCGACATCGTCGCGATCCGGCTCGCCGACCTGCGCGGAAAGAACCGCGACACGGCGTCCGTCGAAGAGACCTTCGGCCTCCTCGAACAAGAGCTCTCGAGCCCGCATCGCCTGCACGACCTCGCCGTCGACGGCAACGACCTCATCGCACTCGGGTTCCGCCCCGGGCCCGACCTGGGCCGCGTGTTGCAGGAGCTGCTCGAGTACGTCGTCGACCATCCGGAGGCGAACACGCGCGACGAGCTCGTCAACCGCGCGCGTGCGATGCTGGAGGCGTGACGCCGATCGGCCTGATCGAGTGGAACGCGCCCGGTTCGTATCGCGTCGCGTTCTCGACGCGCGCGGGAGGTGTGAGCGAGGGAGCGTATGCGGCGCTCAACCTCGGCATCCGCACCGAGGACGATCCCGCGCGCGTGGTCGAGAACCGGCGCCTGCTGTGCGAGGCCGTCGACGCCGACCCCGACGCCGCGACGATGGCGTGGCAGCGGCACGGAGCGACGGTCACCCGAGCACGGTCGCGCGGCATCGTCACGCCCGGCACCGTCTACGACCACTGCGACGGGCTCTGGAGCGACGAGCGCGGTCGTGCGATGCTCCTCATCACCGCCGACTGCGTGCCGGTCGCGATCGCGCGCAAGCCTCAACAGGGCATGCGCCCTGCGCTCGCCCTGCTGCATGTCGGCTGGCGCGGGCTCCTCTCCGGCATCGTCGGCGAGGGCGTTCGCGCGATCGGGCCGGGGCCGTACTCGGCCGCTGTCGGTCCGGCGATCGGTCCGTGCTGCTACGAGGTGGGGGAGGACGTTGCGGCCCCGGCACGCGAGGCGTTCGGTGCCGACGTCGTCCGCGACGGGACGCTCGACCTGTGGACGTGTGTCGAGCGCGCGCTCCGCGCCGCCGGTGTCGAGCACGTCGCCCGTTTCGACTTCTGCACGTCGTGCGACCACGACCGGTTCTTCTCGCACCGCCGCGACGCCGGCCGCACCGGCAGGCAGGGAGTGATCGGATACGTCACCTGACGCCATCCGCGAGCGCTACGAGCGCATCGCCGAAGAGGTCGGGCCGGGCGTCACGATCGTCGCAGCGACGAAGTACGTCCCGCTCGCCGACATGGAGGCCCTCGCAGAGGCGGGCATCCCCGTCGTCGGGGAAAATCGAGCGCAAGACATGGAGGCGAAGCACGCGCGCTACGGCGATGCGTTCCGCTGGCACTTCATCGGCCATCTGCAGAGCCGGAAGGCGAAGACCGTCAACGCGATCTGCGAGCTGTGTCACTCGCTCGACTCCGAGTCGGCTGCGCAGCGGCTGACGATCCCCGCCCTCGTCGAGGTCAACCTGTCGGGCGAGCCGACGAAGTCGGGCGTCCCGCCGGAGGAGCTTGCGCCCTTCCTGGAGAACTATGCGGACGTGCGCGGGCTGATGACGATGCCGCCGGCGACCGGCGATCCCGAGGCCTCGCGGCCGTACTTCCGTCGGCTCCGCGAGCTGGCGGAGACGCACGGCCTCGGCGAGTTGTCGATGGGAACGAGCCAGGATTACCCCGTCGCCGCGCAGGAGGGCGCGACGCTCGTGCGGGTGGGTTCGATCCTGTGGGCGGGGTAACATCCGCGCAACCATGGCCTTTGCGGACGTCTGGAACCGGACCCTCGTCTACTTCGGGATCGCCGAGGAGGAGGACTGGGACGAGGACGGGTACGTCACCGACGAGGAGCTCCAGCGCGCCTACGCGGAGCGGCCGAACGTCCGCCGCCTGCCGCGGCGCGGCCGCCGCGACGAATACGACGACTGGACCGACCCCGAGTCGGCGGCGAACGCGCGGACGAGCATCCTCCGTCCGGCGCCCGAGCCCCGCCGGCTCCGCGGCGTCGAGAGCGTCCCGAGCGCGGGCGCGGTCCGCGTCCACCTCGTCCTTCCGCGCAGCTTCAACGACGCACAGCAGATCGCCGACCGCTTCAAGGAGGGGATGCCGGTCATCCTCAACCTCCAGGGCTCCGACCAGGAGCTTTCGAAGCGGCTGATCGACTTCGCGAGCGGCCTCACGTACGCGATGGACGGCGGCATGCAGCGCGTCGCCGACAAGGTCTTCCTGCTCACGCCGCGCAACGTCGAGGTCTCCGCCGAGGAGCGGGCCCGCATGTTGGAGCGCGGTGGATTCTTCAACCAGGCGTAGGAAACCGGCCGCCTAGGCCGAATCGCCCCCTGATGGGCGTGGCAGCCACCTTCACCCTGCTCGGGGACGCGATCTCGCAGGCCGAGACGTTCATCAACGTCTTCGTCAGCGTCTACTCGCTCGTCATCCTGCTGTACATCGTCGCGAGCTGGCTGCGGCTGCCGTACTCGCCCTGGCTCAATCGGATCCAGCGCTTCCTCTACGACGTGTCGGAGCCGTACCTGCGGCTCTTCCGGCGGTTCCTTCCGTCGCTGGGGCCGCTCGACCTGTCGCCGATGATCGGGATCGTCGTCCTCATCATCTTCGGCCAGGTGGCGATCCGGATCCTCGACCAGTTCCACTAGAGGGGAGAAGTGATGGCACTTACACCAGTCGAGATCCTCCACATGACGCCGGGCACCGGCTTCTTCGGCTACAACCGCGCCGCGACCGACCGGCTGCTCGCCGAGATCGTCGCGAGCTTCGAGGACGTGTGGCGCGAGCGCGCGGACCTCGCCGACAAGGTCGAGCAGCTCGAGTCCGACCTCGTTCGCTACCGCGAGCTCGAGGCGCTCTTGCGTACGACCCTCGTGTCGGCGGAACGCGCGTCGGCGGACATGAAGGAGCAGGCACGGAAGGAGGCCGAGCTCATCCTCGGCGAGGCGCACGCGGAGGCACGCGCGGTCCAGCGGCGCGCGTTGTCCGAGAACGAGCGGCTCATCACCGAGACGCGGTTGCTGCGCGAGCGGCTTCGTACGGTGCTCGAGCTCGTGGACGACGCCGAGCAGACACTCCACGGCCGGGAGCCGCGGGTCGTCGCGCCCGAAAAAGCTGCCTAGACCTCGCGTCTACAATTTGCGGCATGAGCGCTGCCACGACGCGGCTGCGGCTGCGCGTCAGTCCCGGCAGCGGCCGGGCTGAGATCGTCGGCCGTCACGGCGACGGCTGGAAGGTCCGCGTCACCGCTCCGCCCGAGCACGGTCGCGCGAACGACGCAGTCCTTCGGCTCGTCGCCGACACGCTTGCGCTCCCCCTCAGCTCCGTCACGATCGTTTCGGGCCACGGCGCCCGGGACAAGATCATCGAGCTGACCGGGGTCGGCCCTGGTCTCATCGAGCGTCGCCTCGCATCGGCGTCCTCGTCGGATCGCGGCAGAAAGGACAGGCGGTCATGAGCATTCACACCGATCGTTTCAGGACGCTCCTGCTCGAGGAGCGGGGGCGCGTCGAACGCGCCATCGCGAACCTCCGCGAGGACCACCCCGGGCGGATGGACGAGGAGGTCGAGGAGATCTCCGCGACAGCGGACAACCACCTCGCAGAGACGGCGACGATCACCCTCGACCGCGAGATCGACTACACGCTCGAGGAGAACTCGACGCGTATGCTCGCCGCCATCGACGCGTCGCTGAAGCGGATCGACGACGGGACGTACGGCACGTGCGCGAGCTGTCGGCGCGAGATCGTCGAGCAGCGGCTCGAGGCATATCCGTGGGCATCGCTGTGCATCGACTGCAAACGCGAAGCCGAGCGGCGATGAGCGAGCCCCTGCGGCGTGATGTCGACGTTCGGATCGGGTCGACGACCGACGCGATCACGCCCATCTCGGTCGCTGAGCGGTCGCTCGGTGCCGGCCCGATCCAGTGGCTCGGGCTCGCGGCGATCGGGCTCGCCGCCGTCGCCGCGGACCAGCTGACGAAGCACATCGTCACGAGCCACCTCGCGCTCGACGACGGCACGCACGTCGTCGGGCCGTTCTGGATCCATCACGTGCAGAACTCCGGCATCGCATTCGGGCTCTTCGCGAGCGCCACCGCGGTCGTCATCGTGCTCACGGCGATCGCGATCGCGTGGATGCTTCTCTTCTTCACGCGCTCGGGTGCGCGGCATCCCGTCCTTCCCGTCGCGCTCGGCCTCGTCATCGGTGGGAGCATGTCGAACCTCCTCGACCGCATCCGCCTCGGCTACGTCACCGACTTCATCGACCTCCGCTACTGGCCGGCGTTCAACCTCGCGGACAGTTTCATCGTCGTCGGCGTCGCGATCCTGCTCGGCACGCTCCTCGCGGCCGACCGCGTACCGCGCGGTGGTGGACGCCGTGACGCGCCTGCGCGTTCCTGATTCGGCAGCCGGCGAGCGGCTCGATCGCTTCCTCGCCGCGCTTCCGGAGATCGGCTCGCGTGCCGTCGCCGAGCGGCTCGTGCGCGACGGTGGCGTGCTCGTCGACGGCAGCGTCCGGCCGAAGAGCACGAAGCTCGCCGGCGGCGAGGAGCTCGAGTTCGAGCCGCCGGCGCCGGTCACGAGCGACCTCGTCCCGGAGCGGATGGACCTCAGCGTGCCGTACGAGGACGACCACCTGCTCGTCGTCGACAAGCCCGCCGGTCTCGTCGTGCATCCGGCGCCGGGTCACGCGGAGGGAACGCTCGTCCACGGGCTGCTTGCGTATGACGTCGAGGGCGGCGACGAGCCCGAGCGGCCGGGCATCGTCCACCGGCTCGACCGCGACACCTCCGGGCTCATGGTCGTCGCGCGCTCGGCGGAGGCGCACCGCCGCCTGCAGGAGCTCATCCAGAAGCGGAAGCTGACGCGCGAGTACACCGCGCTCGTCGTCGGCCGGCCGCGATCGAGACGAGGCACGATCGAGGCGCCGATCGGACGCGACCGCCATGATCCCGTGCGCCACTCGCTCGACACCGACACGCCGCGAGAGGCTGTGACGCATTTCGAGGTGGAGGAGCTCCTGCCGCGCCACGCCCTGCTGCGCGTGACCCTGGAGACGGGCCGCACCCATCAGATCCGCGTCCATCTCGCCGCCGTCGACCTTCCGGTCGCCGGCGACCCGGTCTACGGCCGGGCGGGAGACCTCGGCCTCGAGCGCCAGTTCCTCCATGCCGCGCGGCTCGCCTTCCGGCACCCGTTCACGGGCGCCGAGGTGGACGTTCGCTCGGAGCTGCCGGCGGACCTGCGGGCGGCGCTGGCCCAGGCTCAGTAGAGCCCATCGCGTTCCGGCTACGATTCCCCTGCAAACCGTCCCGACTCCCCGGCGGCTCGTCCGCGACGCGGGTGCCGGCCTCTGAGGCCGGTGCGCCGCGGCTTCCACCGGCGCTTCACCTCGAAAACCAACCTGGAAGGAGCACCATGCCTGTTGCCTCCATGCGCGAGCTCCTGGAGGCCGGAGTTCACTTCGGCCACCAGACGCGACGCTGGAACCCGAAGATGCGCCGCTTCATCTTCACCGAGCGGTCCGGCATCTACATCATCGACTTGACCCAGACGAGCGACCACCTCGAAGAGGCCGCCGAGTTCGTTCGCAACGTCGCCGAGCGGAACGGCACCGTGCTGTTCGTCGGCACGAAGAAGCAGGCGCAGGACGCCGTCGAGAACGAGGCGAAGCGCGTCGGCATGCCGTACGTCAACCACCGCTGGCTCGGCGGACTGCTCACGAACTGGCGGACGATCTCCGACCGGATCGAGCGCCTGCACGAGATGCGCCGCCTCCGCGACGAGGGCCAGCTCGAGCTGCTCCCCGCCAAGGAGCGCATCGCCATGGCCGCAGAGCTCGAGAAGCTCGAGGCGAACCTCGGCGGCGTCGCCGACATGCGCCGCCAGCCGGATGCGATCTTCATCATCGATCTCAAGAAGGAGGCACTGGCGGTCCGCGAGGCGCGCCGGCTGAACATGCCGATCATCGCGCTCGTCGACACGAATGCCGACCCGGACGAGGCCGACTACGTCATCCCCGGCAACGACGACGCGATCCGCTCGTGCGGGCTCATCGCGAAGGTGATCGCGAACGCGATCGAGCAGGGCAAGCAGAAGGTCGCCGTCAAGGAGTTCAAGCCGCAGAAGAACGGCTCCGAGGCCGAGCCCGCGGCTCCCGCCGACGCCGAGGCAGCTCCCGCCGAGGCAGAAGTCGTCCAGGAAGAGCCGGTTGCCGAGATCGAAGCCGTCGCAGCGCCCGAGGCAGTCGAGGAGCTGGAGTCGGAATGACCGCCGAGATCTCCGCAAGCCTCGTCAAGGAGCTCCGCGAGCGCACCGGCGCCGGGATCATGGACACGAAGCGCGCCCTCCAGGAGACGAACGGCGACATGGAGGCCGCGATCGTCCTCCTCCGCGAGAAAGGGATGGCGCAGGCCGCGAAGCGCGCCGGCCGCGAGACGACCGAGGGCAAGGTCGGCTACCGCCTGGCCGAGGACGGCTCGAAGGGAACGATGGTCGCCGTCGGCTGCGAGACCGAGCCGGTGTCGAACAACGACGAGTTCCTCGCGTACGCGAAGAAGGTCCTCGACGTCGTCGAGGCGAAGGGCGTTGGCGCCGAGAGCGAGCTCGAGGACGAGCGCGTCGCGGTCTCCGCGAAGCTCGGCGAGAACATCGCCGTCGTCGGAGGCGCCCGCTTCGAGGCGGTCGACGGTGCGCGTATCTCGGCGTACGCGCACCCGCCGGCGAACAAGTTCGGCGCGCTCGTGCACCTGCGCGGCGGCGATGACGACCTCGGCCGCAGGATCGGCATGCAGCTCGTCTCGCTGCGCCCGCGCTGGATCGGCCGCGAGGACGTCCCCGAGGACGTCGTCGTCGCAGAGCGAGAGATCTATCTCAACTCCGACGAGGTGCTGTCGAAGCCCGAGCAGGCCCGCGAGAAGATCGTCGACGGGATGCTGAACAAGCGGTTCTTCGGCGCGAATGTCCTCACCGATCAGGAGTGGATCCACGACTCGTCGAAGACCGTCGGCCAGGCGCTGAAGGAAGCCGGCGCCGAGGTGCTCGAGTTCGAGCTCTTCGCGCTGACCGCCCGGTGAGCGCGACGACGCGAGAGACGGCCGACCCCGCGCGTCCCGACAGCGGCGGCGG
>DASXLN010000402.1:0-2067 GCA_036496165.1 Gaiellaceae bacterium
CGGTGTCGCGCCAGTTGATCGTCACGCGCACGACGTCGACGCCGAGCGCATCCAGCCGGTCGAGCCGCTGGTCCAGCGTGCCCGGGCCGTACTGCAGCCACGCGTCGTCCTGGATCCCGGCGCGCAGGTACGGCGACGCGGGAGCAACCGCCGGCAGCGCGAGCGCGGCCAGCACGGCGACGAAGAGGGCGAGCCGCATCGCGGCACGGTACGCGGCGCGCTTGCGTGCGATGTTAGGAGGAGTTACGCATCTGAAGGAGGCTCGATGCCGAGCTGCGTGAAGCACTCGCGCAACGACGGCGGAGCCTCCCACATCCCGTGCATCGGATCCCCGGCCGCCTCGATGCGCTCCCGCATCGTCTCGACCGTGAACGCCGCCGGCTCGACGGCAGGTACCTCGTCCCATGCGAGCGGCGCCGACACGCGCGCGTCCGGCGTCGGCCGCACCGAGTACGCCGCCGTGATCGTCCGGTCGCGTGCGTTCTGGCCGAAGTCGACGAAGACGCCGACGCGGTCGGCGACGCGCCAGGTCGTCGTCGCGATCGCCTGGTCGTCGATGCGCCGCTCCACCTCCTGCGCAACTGCCTTGGCAAGGCGCCGAACGTCGGGGAAGAGCACCTCCGGCTCGATCGGGGCGAGGATATGGAGGCCTGTCGCCCCGGACGTCTTCGGGTACGAGCGCAGGCCGAGCTCCGTGAGCACGTCGCGGACGACGAGGGCGATCTCGCGCACGAACGGCCACTGGCCGTCCGTGGTCGGGTCGAGGTCGATCAGCAAGTAGTCGGGCTGCTCGATCGCCGGGACCCGCGAGTGCCACGTGTGCAGCTCGATGCAGCCGAGGTTCGCGACCCAGGCGAGGGCTGGCGCGTTGTCGACGATCGCGAAGACCGTCGAGTGGCCGCTGGGGAACTGCACCAAGATCTCGTCGACGTAGCCGGGATGGTTCGCCGGCACGCGCTTCTGGTGGAAGAACTCCTGTTCGACGCCGTTCGGATAGCGCTTCATGTGGAACGGGCGCCGGCGGAGGTGTGGCAACGCGAGTGGCGCGACGTCGACGTAATACGACACCAGGTCGAGCTTGGTCAGCCCCCGCTCCGGAAAGAACAGCTTGTCCGGGTTCGTGACCGGGACGTCGTGGCGGCCGACACGCACGCAGGGAGTATCGTGAAGCGGTGCTCGACGGACAGCCCATGACGGCCGCGACGCTGGAGCCGCTCGACGACCACCTGGTGATCGAGCCGCTCGACGAGACGGAGACGGCGAGCGGGCTGATCGTGCCGCTGAACGAGGCGGCGCAGTGCCGTACCGGCATCGTCGCCGCCGTCGGTCCCGACGTCGCGTCGATCGAGCCGGGCGACAAGGTGCTGTTCCCGCGCGACGCCGGCTTCGAGGTCCGCCTCGCACGCTCCTCGCACCGGGTGCGCGTCCTCAAGCGTGAGGACGTGATCGCGCGGATCCACGACTAGGTACCCTGTCGCGCGATCGGAGGGGTGGCAGAGCGGTCGAATGCGGCGGTCTCGAAAACCGTTATCCGTCGTTAGGCGGATCGAGGGTTCAAATCCCTCCCCCTCCGTTCATTTCCTCCTGGCGAGACTCACCTCGTAGGCGACGAGCTCGAGCGCCGCGTGCGGCCGGTTCGGGACCCCTGCCGCGACGTACAGGCGCCGTCCGACGACTACGGGGCAGGCGTTGATGCCGGCCGGTGCGACGGCGCGCCAGAGCTGCCTTCCGTCGCCGGCCGCGAACGCGTAGACCGACCCGTCATAGGTGGACGTGAAGACGACGTCCTTCGCGACGGTCGCGCAGCCGAAGTCGGGCGACGGGAGTCGCCGCTGCCAGAGCAGGCGACCTGTCTTCAGGTCGAGCGTCACGAGCCGACCGGCGCCGCTCGCCGGATCGACCTGTTGGAAGCTCTGCGCCGCGGCCCCCGTCGCGTTCTCGCGGTAGCAGAGGTCGACGACAGGCACGAAGACGCGGCCGCCGGCGACCGCGGCGGGCGTCTCGACGCCGCCGAGCAGGCCGGGACAGACGCTCACGCGCGCACGCGGTAGCGGGCCGGTGTCGTTG
>DASXLN010000403.1:0-1985 GCA_036496165.1 Gaiellaceae bacterium
CGTCGCGCCGGTGCTCCTCGGCTCCCCCGCGACCCTCACTGCAACGGTCTCGCCCGCAGCGGCGACCGGCACCGTGACGTTCTCGAGCGGCGGGACGACGCTGTGCACCGGCTCGCTCTCGAGCGGCGCCGCGTCGTGCACCGCGACGTTCGCGCAGACCGGGTCGTACACGATCACCGCGACGTACAACGGCGACGGCGTCTACCCGAAGTCCTCGGGCACGACGGTCGTCCTCGTCTATGCGCTAGCGCCGGGCGGCGGCTCGTTCGTCGTCGGCGACAGGAGTGCCGCCGGCACGGTCACGTTCTGGGGCTCGCAGTGGTGGAAGACGAACGTGCTCAGCGCCGGCGGCGCACCGAGCGCGTTCAAGGGCTTCGCGCTCAACGGCCCTGCGAAGTGCGGCGCGACTTGGAGCACGGATCCCGGCAACAGCTCACCGCCTCCCGCCGGCCCGCTACCCGCATACATGGCGGTGATCGTGACGAGCAACTCGACGCAGTCCGGCTCGCAGATCTCCGGCACGATCGCGTCGATCGTGATCGTGAAGACGGACGCGGGCTACGACGCGAATCCCGGCCACGCCGGCACCGGAACCGTCGTCGCGACCGTCTGCGGCGGCTAGCCGCCCGGCTTCCAGAGCGGCTCGGGCGTGCTCGAGGCCGCGTTCGCCGCACGAGCGGCGATGAAGAGCAGGTCGGAGAGCCGGTTCAAGTACACGCGCGCGAGCGGGTTGACGTCGGCCTCGAGCGATGCGAGCTCGGCGCGGCGCGCGACCGTGCGCGCGACGTGGAGGCGGGCGGCGGACTCGCTCCCACCCGGCAGCACGAAGCTCTTCAGCTCGGACAGCGGCTCGTTCAGCTCGTCGCAGTCGTGCTCGAGGGCATAGACCATCGCCGGGTTGACGCGCAGCTTGTCGTCGGGCCCCGTCCACGGCCGCGAGAGATCGGCGCCGAGATCGAAGAGCTCGTTCTGGATGCGCGTCAACGGCGTCCGCAGCTTTCGCGGGAGCTCGCCGGCGAGGACGACGCCGATGTGCGAGTTGAGCTCGTCGACGATCCCGTACGCGACGATGCGCGGATCGAGCTTCGACACGCGCGAGCCGTCGCCGAGGCTCGTCTCCCCCGCGTCGCCGCCGCGGGTGTAGATCTTCGTCAGCCGGACGGGCTCGTCGCGCTCGCGCATGGGGTTAGGTTACGGCGGTGCGCGTCCGGACGCTGGCGCAGGCGGCCACTTGGGCCGACGAGGCCGGCGTCGCGCTGCTGTACCCGAACGGCGACTACGTCCTGCCGTCGCTGTGGGAGGCGGTCACCGGGCACTCCGCCTTCGACTGGGAGCACCCGGCGACGTGGAAGGTCTGGGCCTGGAAGGACGAGCTGCCGGCCGAGCGACTCGCCTGCGTCGGGTTGCACGCGGTGCGAACGACGTCGCTCGTGGCGCCGCGGCTCGTGTCCGCCGTCTTCGTGCTGACGCAGGACGCCCGCGAAGGGCTCGAGGGCCTCGAGCTCGAGATCGCCGAGGCGTCGCGCTCGCTGCGGCGACCGGCGACTCGCCGCGAGCTGCGGCTCCTCGTCGGCACGGACAAGCGGCTCGGCGACCGCGCCATCAACGCGCTGCAGCGCAAGCTCGTCCTCACGAATGCCGGGCTCGACACCGAGGGCAGCGGCTGGGGCGCGACGTTGCACGATCTCTTCGAACGGCGGTGGAAGACGAAGCTGCGGCGGCTGCCCGCGCGGGAGGATGCGCTCGCTGCGCTCGCGACCGCGGTCGTGCACGCCGCCGGCGAGGTGTCGGCGGCCGACCTCGCTGCAGCGCTCCGCATCAGGCGGCGTGAGGCAACGGAGACGCTCGAGCGGCTGGAAGCGGACGGGATCGCGGCGCCGATCAGGCGCGACGACCTGCAACTCTGGACTCCTGCCGGCCGAGGATCGCGCGGGCGATCACGAGCCGCTGGATCTCGCTCGTCCCCTCGTAGATCTCGGTGATCT
>DASXLN010000404.1:0-2765 GCA_036496165.1 Gaiellaceae bacterium
TCCGACACGCCGAGCGACACGACCACGCACGGGAGCTTCTTCTCGATGGCGCACTTCCACTACACGATCATGGGCGGCCTCGTCTTCACGTTCTTCGCCGCCATCTACTACTGGGTCCCGAAGATGACCGGCTTCCAGATCAATGAGCGCCTCGCAAAGGTCCACTTCTGGATGATGTTCGTTTTCTTCAACTCGACGTTCTTCCCGCTGTTCATCGCCGGGTTCCTGGGGCAGCCGCGGCGCGTCGTCACCTACGCCAACGGGGTGCACTTCATCAACGTGTGGGTCTCGATCTCGGCCTTCCTGCTCGGCGGCTCGATGCTCGTCTTCCTCTACAACTTCGTGAAGTCGCAGGTCTTCGACCGCATCCCCGCCCCGGCCGACCCGTGGGGTTCGAAATCGATCGAGTGGCAACTGCCGTCGCCGGTGCCGGTGCACAACTTCGACCGCATCCCGGTGTTCTCGAGTGATCCGTACGGCTACGGCGAAGGCGGGCCGACGCCGGTACCTGCCGGTGCCCCCGCGGGGATGAACTGAAATGACGGAGCTCGCACAACACGGCACCGACTATTCCGTCGTCGAGCAGGAGGAGCCCGAGGTCCTCGCGCGCAACCTCGTTTCGGCGAGCCAGCTGCTCGCGAGCTCGACGGTGTTCTTCTTCGTCGCGTTCTTCTTCGCGTACTTCTACCTCCGCTCGGTCAACAGCGCCGGCCTCTGGAAGCCGAAGCACGTCGATCCGTCTCTCACGTGGGGAACGATCGTCACGGCGTGCATCGTCCTGAGCGCGATGCTCACGCGCCTCGGGCGCCTCGACCAGGCATCCGGCCGGCGTGAGGCATTCCGCCTCAAGGCCGGCGGCGCGCTCGCGCTCGGCTTGGCCGCTCTCGTCCTCCAGGCGATCGCGTGGACGCAGCAGGACTTCGGTCCGGCCGACGGCGGCTATGCGAGCGTGTACTTCGGCTGGACGGCGTTCATCTGGCTGTTCGTCCTCTGCACGATGTTCTGGCTCGAGATGACGCTCGCGACGTCGTGGCGATACCGGAACGAGCCGATGGGCGCCGCAAGTGTCCCGCCGGGGCATGCGTCCGGCGACCCGCACCGCACGGCGCACGACATCCGCAACCCGGTCGAGCTCAACCGAGCCGAGCTCACCGCGGTGAGCTTCTACTGGACGTTCCTGGCCGGCATCGCCGTCGTCACCTGGATCGTCCTCTACCTCGTCTAGATGGATCCGCTGCCTCTCGTCGTGTGCGGCGCGGCAGCGACGCTGTACGCGCTCGGGCGGCGAGGGAGGATACGCGCCTGGCGTGAGGCGTCGTTCTACACGGGCGTCGCGCTCGCGTTCATCGTGCTCGAGCCGCCGTTCGACGGCTGGGCGGACTCGTGGCTGGCGGCACACATGTCCCAGCACATCATTCTGATGACGGTCGTCCCGCCACTCGTCGTCTGGGGCCGGCCGTGGCCGCGCATCTGGCTGCCGTTCCCACTCACCGCGCGCCGCGCCGTCGGCGGCGCGCTGGCGGGCTCGCACGCATTCCGCACCGCCGGGAGCTTCTTCTCGCGGCCCGTCGTCGCGCTCGTGGTGCAGTCGCTGATGGTCGCCGTCTGGCACGTGCCCCAGCTCTACGACGCGGCCGTCCGCAGCGAAGCGGTGCACGTGCTCGAGCATGTGTGCTTCGTCGCACCGGCACTCGTTTTCTGGGGAGCGCTCCTTGAAGCGGCGCCCGTCCGGGCGCGTATCGACCACCTGCACCGCGCGATCTGGTTCGCGGCCGCGCTCGTCCCCAGCTGGATCCTCGCGATCGTGCTCGCGTTCGCGAGCGCACCGATCTACGGGGCGTATCCCTCCCTGACCGACCAGCAACTCGCCGCCGGCGTCATGTGGGTGCCCGGCTCGCTCACGTACTTCGTCGCAGCATTCGTCGCCTTCTACCGCTGGCTCGACGTCGAGCCTCGACCAGAGGAGCTCTCATGGACATGATCGCCTCGTTCAACACGGGGGCGGTGCTCAGCCTCGTCGTCCCACTCGCCACGCTCGCCCTCGTGCTCCTCTGGTGGGGCTCGATTCTGCGCAAGCGCTCCGGCGGAGACGCGTGAAGGCAGGAGTCGCCGCTCTTCTCGCCGCAGCGGCGCTCGGCGCGGTCGGCGCCGCAGTCGCGCACGCGTTCGCGAGCGCACACTCGACGCTCCGGCTGCCGCAACTCCACGGCGAGATGACGTGGAAGCCCGGCGTCCGCAGTGCCGGCGTGCCACACGGCCGCACCGCCGTGCTCGTGTTCGTCGCGCCTGGCTGCACCGGCTGTCTCGCCGAGCTTCGCTTCGCCGTCGACCGTCTGCCCTCGTCGTCGAGGCCGCTCGTGATCCGGCACGCGGTGAAGCGCGACTCGCTCGTGCTGTTGGTCGATCGGAACGGCTGGGTGCGCACGGGATACACGTTCCCGTTCGCACCAGCCTTCGTCGAAGGCGACCTGAGGACGCTCGCTCGATGAGGACGGCGGAAGCACCGGGCCTCTTCCTGCGCGCGTGCGCCGTCGCAGTCGCCGTCGCGACCGCACTCGCGGTCGCCACCGCCGAGGCCGGGTCGGTCCACCGCGTGCTCGCTGCGCTCGCAGGCCCGCCGCTCGCAGCGCTGCTCGCCGCGGCTGTCGTCTCGCATCGGCGCCTGCTCGTGCCGGTCGCGGTGACGGCGGCGCTGCTCTTCGCCACGGCCGTGTCGCCACGCTCGGCCCATCTCGCCCTCGCCATTCCCGCGTTCACCGCCGCCG
>DASXLN010000405.1:0-2734 GCA_036496165.1 Gaiellaceae bacterium
CTCGGGATCGTCCCCAACAGCCCGATCGAGCCGGTCACATAGGGGAGGTCGTCCGGGATCACGTCCTTGCCGACCAGCGCCTTCGCGACGCCGGCGCCGAGCAGGTCGGCGACCCGCTCCACCTCGGCCGCCGCACCGCGCGCGCCCTGGCCGACGAGGATCGCGACCTTCTCCCCCTCGTTGAGGACTTCGGCAGCGTGCTCGATGTCGGCGTCGTTCGGGAGGATCCGCGGCCGCCGGTAGCCGACGCTCGAGTACACCGATCCGTGGACGCGCGGCGGCGACGGGACCGCCTTCGCCTCCTGCACGTCGTTCGGGAAGATCACCGTGCACACGCACCTGCGGTCGAGTGCGATGCGAAGCGCACGGTCGACGAGATGCCGCGCCTGCGCCGGATCCATGCACGTCTCGACGAACTCGGAGACGTCCTTGAACAGAACCTGCAGGTCGACCTCCTGCTGGTACGAGGCGCCGATCGAGCTGCGCTTCTGCTGGCCGACGATCGCGACGACCGGGGCGTGGTCGAGCTTCGCGTCGTACAGCCCGTTGAGCAGATGGATCGCGCCGGGGCCGGAGGTGGCCATGCAGACGCCGACGGCGTCCGGCCCGGCGAACTTTGCGTGGCCGCACGCCATGAACGCCGCCATCTCCTCGTGGCGCGTCTGGATGAACTCGGGGTCGCCGCCGGCTCGGTCGAGCGCGCCGAGAAAGCCGTTGATCCCGTCGCCGGGATAGCCGTAGATGCGATGGACGCCCCACTCGCGGAGGCGGGACAGCACGAAGTCGGAGACGTGGTCGCTCATGCCGAGCGGGTACCCGCTCGGCCACGGCCTAACCGTCGGTGGCGATGAACGCGAGCGTCCGCCGCCAGGCGTCGTCCGAGGCCGCCTGGAACTCCTCCTGCTTGCGGTCGAAGAAGCTGTGCGGCGCCCCCTCGTACTCGACGAGCTCGTGCTCGACGCCGGCCGCGGTGAGCGCCTCGTCGAACGCGGCGTTGTCCTCGTGCGGGATGGCGGCGTCCGCGCCGCCCTGAAGAGCGAGGATCGGCGCCGCCATGCGAGCGACGTCGTCGAGCGGCGGACGGCCGTAGAAGCCGACCGCGCCGGCGAGGCCGTGCCCTGCGGCGGTCGCGAGCCAGGAGTTCCGCCCGCCCATGCAGAAGCCGACGGTGAACACGGTCGTCGCGCCGTGGTCGCGCAGGTAGGCGATGCACGCGGCGACGTCGGCCTGGATCTGCTCCGGCGTCGTTGCCTCCCGGTGCGGCCCGTAGTCGAAGTCCTCGCCGCGCTTCTCGGCCCCGGCCGTGCGGCCGTAGTAGTCGAAGGCGACCGCGGCGTAGCCGCGCTCGGCGAAGCGGAGCGCGAGCTCCTCGTAGAAGCGGTAGAGCCCGCGGACGTCGGGGAGGATGACGATGCCCGTGGCGGCGGGCTCCTCGGGAGCGGCCGCGAACGCGGCGAAGCGGTTGGCGTCGGCGGCCTGGAGCACGAGGTCGTCGTGCGAGACCGCGGCGCCCGAGATGGCCGGGATCGGCGGCAGGGAGTCGCTGTCGAAGCACATGCGGGAGGATCCTAGGCGCCCGCGGCGTATCCGGCGGCGATGGCCGAGCAGTCGCACCGTGACGAGATGAACGCGGCGATTCGCGCCCAGCGCGAGCGCCAAGGGACGGCCGCCAAGCCTTCGGCGGCGCCGCCGCCGAAGCCGCCGCGGTCGAAGTTGTTCGCCCGCCTGCGCGGCAAGTAACGTCCCGGCAATGAGACGGGGCGCCGCCTGGCTCGCCGCCGTGCCGCTGATGCTCGGCGGCTCGCAGCTCGCGCACGCCCTGGCGTACCGGATCGCCTACCCGCAGGCGCACGTGCGCGTCCTTCGCATGCTCGCGACCGGGCACTCGTACTTCACGCGGTTCCCGCTCCTTCTCGCCGCCGCGGGCGCGTGCCTCCTCGTCTCTCTCGTGGTCACCGCGGCCGATGCGGCGCGCGGCCGGACGCCGCGCTCCCTCCCCGCGTGGGCGTTCGCGCTCCTGCCGCCGCTCGCGTTCGCACTCCAGGAGACGCTCGAGCTTTCGCTCCACACCGGCGTCTTCGCGTGGCGCGCCGTCCTCGCACCGACCTTCGCGCCCGGCCTGCTGCTCCAGCTGCCGCTCGCGTTGATCATGTACATCGTCGCGCGGTCCCTGCTCCGCGCGGCCGAGCGCATCGGCCGCGCGCTCGCCCCTCCCCACGCGACGGCGACGGCCGCCCGAGCATTCGCTCTTGCACCGACCGCGCCGCGTGTCCGGCTTGTCTCCGGCCGCCGGCTCGCCCGTGCGCCTCCGCGCATCGTCTCGGCTTAGCCCCAGAGACACAACCCGCGAAGGAGGACACATGAAGCACCGGATCGCGCTGGGCGCGCTCGTCGCGCTTGCAGCGCTCGCCACGGCCGCGGCCGCGTCCGCGCATGCGATCGTCAGCCCCGCGGTCGCGCTCGACAAGAAGCTCCAGGTGTTCACGCTGTCGGTTCCGACCGAGAAGGAGAAACTCACCACCACGACGATCGAGCTCACCATCCCGTCAGGCTTCGCGATCGACTCGTTCGCGCCGCCTCCGTCCGGCTGGAAGATGCACGTGCAGGCGACCGGATCGGGCGACAGCGCCGTCGTGCAGAAGGTGACATGGACGGGCGGGCACGTGCCGACGGACGAGGACGCCGTCTTCAGCTTCAACGCCTCGACATCGGGAGCGAAGACGTACACGTTCAA
>DASXLN010000406.1:0-7542 GCA_036496165.1 Gaiellaceae bacterium
CGGCGGGCGCGAACGGTCGCTCGAGCTGGTGGCCGAGGCAGCGGCGCGGCGGCTGCCCGTGCTCGCCGACCTGCCGGTGCAGTCGACGTGGTGGGGCTGGTACGACGTCAGCCCCGACTGGAATGCGCTCGTCGGCGAGGCAGCCGAGCCGTCACGCTTCCTGTACGCGACCGGCTTCTCCGGGCACGGCTTCCAGCAGGCGCCCGCGGTGGGCGAGCATCTCGCCGAGCTCGTGGTCGGACGGGAGCCGACGCTCGATCTCTCGGCGTTCTCGGCGACGCGTTTCGCGACCGGCGCGTCGCGGCCGGAAGCCTTCGTCGTCTAGGAGGGCCAGGCGCTGCTCGACGGACGCAGGTCGTACTTCCCGCCGTCGTGGCACTGGGGCGACCAGTAGAGCGGGGTCTCGGTGCGCCGCAGCGGATAGAGCCGCTGCCAGAAGAGCTGCGCGAACGCCTGCGCCTCCGAGAGCGACGCGCCGAGGCGCGTCGCGACGAACCAGATCGACTGCATGCCGTAACAGTCGACCTGTGCCTCGTTCGTGTAGCCGAGCAGGTGGTACGACTCGTGCGAGACGGTCTCGAGCGACCAGAGGATCGGGACGACGTATCCGCAGTCGCGCGGCGCACACGTGCGCGGATCCCAGCGGGCGGGCGCGTCGCGGAACCACGCGATGTACGTGCACGCCTCGGGCTCCATGAGGAAGTAGTCGAACGCGTGCCCGTCGAGCATCGGCGTCACGCCGAAGACGTTCCGGAAATACAGATGCATCCGCAGGCAGCGGACCGAGACGCTCGCGTGACCGGTGAGGCGCTCGGCGACGCCCTCGGCGATCTTCTCGTCGGGGGTCGCAGCACGGGACAGAAGCGCGCGGTCGGCCGCCGTCACCGGCCGAGCGGACGCGAAGGCGGTCGTCGCGAGGACACCGGCGAGAAGCGCCGCCACGATTGCCGCACCCGCACGCACTCCCCTACCTATCGGCAAATGCCGCGGGATCCGTGACCGGGGCCCGGCACGCGAACCTCTCGCAGACGTACACGGCCGGGCTGCCGTCGACCAGGGTCTTCCCCGCGAGCAGCGGAACCTCGTCGGAGGGGCCGAAGGCAACCACGGCGTTCGGATCGAAGCCACGGAGCGCGGCCCGGGCGACGGCGCTGTCCGGCGGGCCGACGACGGCGATCTCGCGCGGCGGCGACAGGTAGAGGTCGAGCGCGCACAGGGCCCAGCCGAACGCGGACGGCGCCCTCGGCAAGAGGTCGCGCACCAGCCGGAGAACGCCGGCGGCCCGCCGCTCGAGCTCGTCGTCGCCCCAGATCCGCGCGATCCGGAGCAGCACGAGCGCGAGCATCGAGTTGCCCGACGGCGTCGGGTTGTCATCGAGCTCCTTCCGGCGCGCGACGAGCTCCTCGCTTCCGGCCGGCGTGAGGAAGAAGCCGCCGCGGTCGTCGTCGGCGAAGAGCTCGACCGCCTGCAGCGCGATGCGGCGCGCGGCGAGGAGCCACCGCGACTCGCCGGTGGCCGCATGCAGCTCGAGGAGCCCGTGCGAGACGTTCGCGTAGTCGTCGAGATACGCCGGATGCCGCGTGCGCCCGTCGCGCAGCGTGCGCCACAGCGGTTCGACGTCCAGCAGCTCGCCGAGGCTGCGCGCGACGGCGAGAAGATCGTCCCGCTCGAGCCGGCGCGCCCCCTCGGCGAATGCCGCGAGCGCGAGCCCGTTCCACGAGGCGATCACCTTGTCGTCGAGTGCAGGCTGCGGCCGTTCCGAGCGGAGCGCCAGCAGCCGCGCGCGAGTCGCATCGTCGAGCTCGCCGCGGATGATCGACCGGCCGTGCTCGAAGGGTTGCAGGAGCTCCACTGGCGCGCCCTCGTCAGCTGTCCACGTGTACGTCAGCCCCTCGACACCGTCCGTGTCGGCGTCGAGCGAGGACGCGAAGCCGCCGCTCGGCAGACGCAGCTCGCGCACCATCGCGTCGAGCGTCTCCTCCGCGACCTGCCGATACCGGTCGCGGCCGGACACGAGCCATGCGTGCAGATACGCGGGAGCGAGCAGCGCGTTGTCGTACAGCATCTTCTCGAAGTGCGGGACGAGCCACTGCTCGTCGACCGAGTAGCGGTGGAAGCCGCCGCCGACGACGTCGTACATCCCGCCTGCGGCCATCCCGTCGAGCGTCTTCGTCGCCATCTCGAGCTCCCCGACGCGAAGGAGGAGCTCGATCGCCGACGCGGTTGGGAACTTCGGGGCGTGCCCGAATCCACCCCACTCCGGGTCGAACTGGCGTCGCAGCGTGTGCACGGCCTCGGTGATGAGCCCGCGCTCGAGCGGCTCCCTCGACGGCATGGCCGCGGCGCTCCGGCGCAAGGCATCGACGATGGCCGCCGCCTGCTCCGCGATGTCCTCGCGGCGCTCGCGGTACGCATTCGCGATCGCCTCGAGCAGCTGGCGGAACGACGGCAAGCCGTGCCGCGGCTCGGGCGGGTAATACGTGCCGCCGAAGAACGGCGCGCCGTCGGGCGTGAGGAAGACGGTCATCGGCCAGCCGCCCTGGCCGGTGAGCGAGACGACGGCGTCCATGTAGAGCGAGTCGACGTCGGGCCGCTCCTCGCGATCGACCTTGACGCTGACGAAGAGCTCGTTCATCAGCCGGGCGGTCTCCTCGTCCTCGAACGACTCGTGCGCCATGACGTGACACCAGTGGCAGGCGGCGTAGCCGACCGAGAGGAGGATCGGCTTGTCCTCCTCTCGGGCACGCGCGAACGCGTCCTCGCCCCACGGATACCAGTCGACGGGATTGTCGGCGTGCTGCAGGAGGTACGGGCTCGTCTCCCGTGCGAGGCGGTTCATCGCTCGTACGTGACGTTCGTCCCGACTCGGCGGAAGCCGACCGACTCGTACAGCGCGCACGCCGAATCCCTCTGGCAGAGCACGATCGCCTGCCGCATCCCCTCCTCGTACAGTCGCCGCAGTGCGAACGTGCACACGGCGGCGCCGAGGCTGCGGCGGCGGAACTCCTCGCGCGTGCCGACGGGCTCGAACAGGGCGACGCGGTTCTCGTCATCCGGCCAGACGAGGACGTAAGCGGCGAATCTGCCGTCCGGCGCCTCGGCGACGCAGTCGAGCGAGGCGCGATACGGCCACGACGCCGTCACGTTCGCGTAGCTCGTCTGCGTCACGCGCGACGGGGCCCATACGTCGCGGTGGATCTCGACGCGCTCGGCGAGATCCTCCGGCTCGACGGTCCGCAGGCGGAAGCCGTCCGGAACCGGCCGCTGAGCGGGCGGCTCGGAGACGTCGCGCGCATTGAAGTGCATCGCTCCACCGGGCGTGGTGAAACCGTGGCGCGCGAGGGCGGCGAGCGTCTCCTCGTCGTCGTCGAAGGCAGACGCGGCGCGTGCCTCCGGCACGTCGAGGATCTCGTCGAGCAGGTGCCGGTGATCGGGAAGGACGTCGTGCTCGAGAAGGCCGCGGTCGGCCTTCAGCCACGACCAGGCGACGACGCGTCCGCCGTCGCGCCAGAGGCGGATCGTCCATTCGTCCTCCCGCCCCTCGTGCTGGCGCAGCCCCCACGTGATGTCGCCGACATGCCACGGCGCGCGCACGCCGAGCGCGCGCCGCTGCTCGAGAGCGAGCTCGTGCATCCCTGCGATGATCTCGGGCGTGAGTCGCACGTTCGACGAGTTGGAGGTCGTGGCCGTCTATCGCAGCCGCTTCGGCCGCACGGTACTCGACGCCGACAACGTCTGGTTCACGCTGCTGACGATGAACACGAACCCGATCCACTTCGATGCGGAGCACGCGGCCGCGACGGAGTGGAAGCGGCCGCTCGTCGACTCGACCTTCACGCTCGCTCTCGTCACCGGCCTCTCGGTTGCCGACATCTCGGAGCGTGCCGTCAACCTCGGCTGGCGCGAGGTGCGGCTGCCGGCTCCGGTCTTCGCCGGCGACACGATCCGCGCGGAGACGGAGGTGCTCGAGAAGCGCGAGTCGGCGTCGCGTCCCGGGCAGGGGATCGTGACCGTGCGAACGCGCGGGCTCAACCAGCGCGACGAGGTCGTGATCGACTTCGAGCGCACGCTCATGGTGCCGTTAGGCGGCCGTGCCGGATAAACCGGGCCGGCCTTTTCGGGTCGGCGTCGCAAGCGACCGCCTCAGGATCGAGACTGAGCGGCTCATCCTGCGGAAGCCGCAGCTCGACGACGCCGAGGCTCTCGTCGAGATGATCGGCGACGCCGAGACGATGCGCTTCATCGGCGACGGCAGCACCGGAGGCATCGTCGCGGCGCAGCGCGCGCTCGAGAAATGGGTCGCACGCTGGGAGGCGAACGACATCGGCTTCTTCATGCTCGAGCGTCGCGAGGACGGCCGCTTCGTCGGTCGAGCCGGCTTCCTCGTCTGGGACCCGGCGACCTGGACGGTCGCGGAGCTCCACGAAGGATGCGAAGTCGAGATCGGCTGGACGATCGTGCGCTCGCAGTGGGGCAACGGCTACGCGACGGAGGCCGCGCTCGCCCTCCGCGACTGGACCGACCGGCGGCGGCTCATCTCGCTCATTCAGCACGGGAACGACCGCTCCGTCCGCGTCGCCGAGAAGATCGGCGAGCGGTACGAGCGGGACGTCGAGGTGCGCGGGATCGCGACGGGGCTCTACGCGCTCGAGCGATGACGCACTTTCTCCCGCTCACCGGCAAGCTCGTCGTCGACGTCACCTCGTCGCTCGCCGGCCCGACGTGCACGCAGCTGCTCGCGTCGCTCGGTGCCGAGGTCGTGAAGGTCGAGCCGCCGGGCGGAGACCACGCGCGCGCGTGGGGGCCGCCCTTCGTCGGCGACGAAGGCGCGATGTTCCTCGCCGCCAACGCGGGCAAGCGCTCGCTCGTGCTCGACCTGTCGACGGAGGAGGGGCTCGCGCGGCTGCTCGAGCTCGCCGACCGCGCCGACGCCTTCGTGCAGAGCCTGCGGCCGGGCGCCGCCGAGCAGCACGGCTTCGGCGCGGCGACGCTGCGCGAGCGCAACCCCGGCCTCGTCCACTGCTCGATCGGCGCGTTCGGCTCGGCCGGCCCGCTGCGCGACCAACCCGGCTACGACCCGCTCCTGCAGGCCGCGAGCGGGATCATGAGCGTCACCGGCGTCGACGGGATGCCGCCCGTGCGCGTGGGCGTCTCGCTCATCGACCTGTCGACCGGGCTGTGGGCGGCGTTCGCGATCGTCTCGGCGCTCCTCCGCGGCGGCGGCGCGACGATCGAGGTGTCGCTGTACGAGACCGCGCTCTGGCTCCTCTCGTCGCAGATCGTCGGCTACCTCGGAACCGGCGAGATTCCCGGCCGCGAAGGGAGCGCGTTCGGTCAGATCGCGCCGTACCAGGTGTTCGCGACGAGCGACGGCGGCCTCATGGTCGTCGCGGGCAACGACAAGCTCTTTCGCGCGCTCTGCGGCGTGCTCGGGCTCGAGCCGGAGGAGCGCTTCGCCACGAACCCCGACCGTGTCAGGCACCGCGGCGCGCTCGCCGACCTCATCGAAGAACGAACGCGCGCCTGGAACACCGACGAGCTGCTCGAGGCGCTCGTCGCCGCCGGCGTCCCCGCGTCGCCGGTGCGGAACGTCGGAGAGGCGGCGGAGCACGAGCAGACGCTCGCGCTCGGAATCCTCCAGCAGCTCGAGCGCTTCACGGCGGTCGCGCAGCCGTTCTCGGTCGACGGGGAGCGCGTCACGCACCGCTCGCCGCCGCCGCGGCTCGGCGATTACGACGCGCGGTAGACGTATCCCTCGAGACGTCGGCCGAGCAGCTCCTCCAGCCAGCGCGACACGCCGACGAGCGCGTCGAGGTCGACGCCCGTCTCGATCCCCTCGCCGTCGAGCAGGTAGACAAGATCCTCCGTCGCGATGTTGCCGGTCGCGTTCGGCGCATACGGGCAGCCGCCGAGCCCGCCGACCGACGCGTCGAGCAGGCGCACCCCCGCCTCGACCGCCGCGAGCGCATTCGCGTACCCGGTGTTGCGGGTGTTGTGGCCGTGGAACCCCTCGGCACCGGTCTGGGCGACGAGCGCACGCACATGCGACGGCGTCGCGACGCCGATCGTGTCCGCGAGGACGACCTCGGCGCGGCCTGTGAAGCGCGCCGCCAGGTCGGCGACGACGCCGGGGTCGACGCGCCCCTCGAACGGGCAGCCGAACGCGACCGAGATGGTCACTGTCGCCGGCACGTTCGTGCCGGCGACTAGCGACTCAGCCGTGGCAAGCGCCTCCGCCAGGGATGCGTTCCCGTTCCGTCGATTGAAGGTCTCCGTCGCCGCGAAGGTGACGTTCACCCGATCGAGCGTCGTGGCCGCGAAGCGCTCGAAGCCGCGCTCGTTCAGGACGAGCCCGGAGAGCTCCGCCGAGCCGCGGTCCGCCAGCGCGACCACCTCCTCCGCCCCGGCCATCTGGGGGACGCGGTCGTCGCGGACGAAGCTCACCGCCTCGATGCGCGGCAGACCCGCCGCCGCGAGCCGCCCGACAAGGTCGGCGCGGACTGCGGGCGGAAGCGCCTCCGGCTCGTTCTGCAGGCCGTCCCGAGGGGCGACGTCGCACAGGGTTAGCCCCACCGGGAGAGCGTAGTTGCCCCCGATGCCGCCCTGTCCCGGGCGCCCTACCGTGACGCCATGCATCCCTCCGCCTCGTTCAGCGCGGCCATTCGCGTGCGCATCGAGAACCATCCGGGCGCCTTCGCCCGACTCGCCGCCGCTGTCGGCGCCGCCGGCGGCCTCCTCGGGGCGATCGACCTCGTCCGTGTCGAACGGACGACGAAGATCCGCGACGTCAACGTCCTCGCCGACGACGAGAAGCACCTGCACGCGATCGTCGAGGCCGTCCATGCGGTCGAGGGCGTCGAGGTCGTCCACGTCTCCGACCGGACGTTCCTCGCGCACCTCGGCGGGAAGATCGAGGTGCGGCCGCGCATCCCGCTGAAGACGCGCGAGGACCTCTCGATGGCGTACACGCCCGGCGTGGCCCGAGTGTCCCGCGCGATCGCAGACGACCCGGAGAAGGTCTGGAACCTCACGATCAAGCGGCACACGGTCGCCGTCGTCAGCGACGGCACCGCGGTGCTCGGCCTCGGCGACATCGGCCCTGCGGCCGCGCTGCCGGTGATGGAGGGCAAAGCGGTGCTGTTCAAGGAGTTCGGCGACGTCGACGCGTTCCCGATCTGCCTCGACACCACCGACCCTGACGAGATCGTCCGCACCGTGCAGGCGATCGCGCCTGCGTTCGGCGGGATCAATCTCGAGGACATCTCCGCGCCGCGCTGCTTCGACATCGAGCGCCGGCTGCTCGAGTCGCTCGACATTCCCGTCTTCCACGACGACCAGCACGGGACCGCGATCGTCGTCCTCGCGTCGCTGCTCAACGCGCTTCGTGTCGTCGGCAAAGCGATCGAGGACGTCCGCATCGTCACCACCGGCTGCGGGGCGGCCGGCATGGCGGTGACGCGCACGCTGCAACGCGCCGGCGCGACGTGGATCGTCGGCTGCGACGAGGGCGGCGCGCTCTATCGCGGCCGCGCCGGCCTGAAC
>DASXLN010000407.1:0-11738 GCA_036496165.1 Gaiellaceae bacterium
GAGCTCGAATGGGTGCGCATGGGCGCGAAGGCACGACACGCGAAGTCGAAGGCGCGCCTCGGCGCCTACGAGAAGCTGCTCGCGGAAGAGGACGCGGTGAAGCTCGACAAGGTCGAGATCCACATCCCGCCCGGCCCGCGCCTCGGCGACCTCGTCATCGAGGCCGAGGGGGTCCAGAAGGGCTTCGGCGACCGGCTCCTCGTCGAGGACCTCTCGTTCTCGCTCCCGCCAGCGGGGATCGTCGGCGTCGTCGGCCCGAACGGCGCCGGCAAGACGACGCTCTTCCGGATGATCGCCGGCGAGGAGGCACCCGACGGTGGAGCGCTCCGCGTCGGCGACACGGTGCAGCTCGCGTACGTCGACCAGTCCCGCGCCGACCTCGATCCGGCGACCACGGTCTGGAAGGAGATCAGCGGCGGCCTGGACACGATCGAGCTCGGCAAGCGGGAGGTCAACTCGCGCCAGTACGTGTCGTGGTTCAACTTCAGGGGCGGCGACCAGCAGAAGCGGGTCGGCGACCTCTCCGGCGGCGAGCGGAACCGCGTGCACCTCGCCAAGCTGCTGCGCAGCGGCGGCAATGTGCTGCTCCTCGACGAGCCGACGAACGACCTCGACGTCGACACGCTGCGAGCGCTCGAGGATGCGCTGCTCGACTTCGCCGGTTGCGCCGTCGTCATCACCCACGACCGCTGGTTCCTCGACCGCGTCGCGACGCACATCCTCGCGTTCGAGGGCGACAGCCAGACGACGTGGTTCGAAGGGACGTGGGGCGAGTACGCCGACTGGGTCCGCGAGACGCGCGGCGCCGAGGCGCTCGAGCCGCATCGGATCAAGTACAAGCCGCTCGTCCGGTCGTGAGCCACCTCGCGGCGTTCGTCGGTATCTCACTCGTCGTCATCTGCACGCCCGGGCCGGACACGGCGCTCATCGTCCGCAACACGCTCTTCGGCGGCCGCGTCAACGGCGTGCGCACCGCCGCCGGTGTCGTCACCGGCCTTGCCGTCTGGACGGTTGCGGCCAGCGCCGGCGTGGCGGCGATCATCGCCGCCTCGCATCTGTTGTTCACGACGCTCCGCGTCGCGGGTGCCGCATACCTCGTCTGGCTCGGCATCCAGACGCTGCGCGGGCGGCACGCGCTGAACGACGAGCACCGCCGAGGAGGCGGTTACCGGCAGGGGCTGCTGAGCAACCTCGGCAACCCAAAGGTGGCGATCTTCTTCACGAGCCTGCTGCCGCAGTTCGGCTCCGATTTCGGTGGGATGCTCGCGTTCGGCGTGCTCTTCTGCGCGATGGGCGCAACGTGGCTGACGAGCTACGCGCTCGTGACGGCGCGCGCGCGAGGCGCGCTGCTGCGTCCCCGCGTGCGGCGTGTGCTCGACGCCGTCACCGGCATCACGCTGGTTGCCTTTGGCGCTCGGCTTGCTGCCGAACGGGGCTGACCTCGCGAGGAAGCGTCACCGTGAACGTCGAGCCGGTTCCACGCCGTGAGCGCACCGAGAGCAGGCCGCCCATCTGCTCGACGATCTCGCGCGAGATGTACAGGCCGAGGCCGGAGCCGCCCACGCCGCGCGTCATGTCGGCGTCGAGGCGGTAGAACTTCTCGAAGATCCTGCTCTGCTCGGACGGCGGGATTCCGAGCCCCTCGTCCCGCACGTCGATGCGCAGCCGGTCGGGCGCGTCGGTGATCCGCACCTCGACGCGGCCGCCCTCCGGCGAGTACTTGATCGCGTTCTCGACGAGGTTGACGAGCACTTGCTTCAGCTTGGGCGGGTCGCACCGGAGCGGCAGCGTCGTACCCGGCGTGACGAGCCGGAGCTCGATCGAGTCGGGCTTGCGCGCCTCCGCCGCTTCGACGACCGAGGCGCAGAGCGCGACCACGTCGCACTCGCGCTCCTCCAGGCGGAGTCGTCCGCGGTCGATCTGCGCCGTGACGAGCAGCTGGTCGACGATCTGCGCGAGATGCTCCGACTCCTGTTCGATCATGCGCAGGAGCCGCGCGCGCGTCGCCTCGTCGAGCTCGTCGCCGCGGTCCATGAGCGTGCGCGCGCTGCCGTAGACCGCGGTGAGCGGCGTCCGCAGCTCGTGCGACGCGGTGGTGACGAAGTCGGCGCGAGCACGCTCGAGCACGTGCTCGGCGGTCGCGTCGCGGAGCGTGATCACGCGCCCGCCGTCGAAGCGGCTGAGAGCGATCGCGAGCCAGCGCTCCTCGCCGCCGATGCGCGTCGGCGTCAGCTCGCCGCCGCTCCGCTCGATGAGCACGCCGAACTCGGGGAACACGCTGCCCGCAGGCCGGCCGAGCGCCGCTTCCGCGGAGATGCCGAAGAGCTCGGCGGCAGCCGTGTTCCACGAGAGGATCCGGGAGCCGTCGTCGAGCATCACCACTGCATCGGAAACGTGTGCGAGCGCTCGTGCCGAATTCGCTCCCTGCTCGGCGTTGATGCGCGCCCGTTCTTCGTCCGCGTAGAGCCGGCGCAGCCGCTCGGGCACGCGGCGGATGAGGAAGACCGCGATCGCGAGGGCGAACAACCCGCCGGCGGCGAGGAGCCCGATCGCGCGCGTGAACGTCCGCCGCTCCTCACTCCGGGTCTGGTCGACGAAGTCCGTGATCGAGGCTTCGAACGCGGCGGCGTCTCCGCGGAACCGGTTGAAGAGCCTCTGGCCGCCGAGAACGTCCTGGCGCGCGCGCTCGGTTCCCAGCTGACCGTCGGCGACGAACGTGATCTGCCGGTCGAAGTAGCCGTCGAGCGCCAGGATCTCGGTCCGGATCGGTCCGAGCAGCGCGCGGAGCTCGGGACGGCTCGTCGTCAACGCGGAGATCTTCGCGAGATCGACACGGACGTTCTTGCGGCCGACGAAATACGGTCGCAGCGTCTTCCGGTCGGACGAGATCATGTAGCCGCGTACGCCGGTCTCCTCGTCGACCATCTGCAGCGTGAGGTCCTGCGAGTGCATGCGCAGCGGGAAGAGGAGGTGGATGTAGCGGTCCTCCGCGGAGCGGTAGAGCGCGTATGCGCTGTAGACGCCGGTCGCGAGCAGCGCGCCGAGGAGGACGATGAGGACGACGAGCGCGATCTGCACGCGCCGCTTTGCGGCGACCGCGCCCTCGAGCTGCCTGCCGATCCGCCAGCGCATGTCAGCCCGTCCCGATGCCGCAGCCTGCGACGAGCGAGAGGTTTGTGAGCGGACGCAGCTCAGCCCCGTTCGCGAGCGCGCCGCGCGTCGTGTGCAGCGGGTTCCAGAAGCCGACGCCGGAGACGTCGACTGTCGCGCCGAGCAGCTGCCACTGCGCCGTCGGCCTTGGGCAGTGGCTCATGAGCTGCTCGCGCGCCGCGATCATCCCCGTGCGATCGCGCGCGCGAGGGCCGAGACAGTGCGGGTTCGGCAGATACGCGTCCATGTACTTCCCGCTCGGGATGTCGTAGAGGACGAGCACGATCTCCCCGTTCGACGCGATGCGGTAGCGGTCGATGACGGCCTGCATGCGCCACGAGACGAGCTGGAAGCCGGTCGTGCGCCGCACGCCGATCGTGCGTGGCGGCTTGAGCGCGTCGAGGTTGGCGATCGACGTCGGGATGCGGTCGAGGTGGACGCGCTTCCGGTCGACGTCGCTCAGCGTCATCAGGCGCCACTGGGCGCCGCCGCACCAGCGCCCAGGCGACGTGCCGCCTCCGGCGTGCGCGGACACGGCAAAGCCGCCGCACAGCGCAGCCAGTGACAGCATCAGCATGAGCCCTGGGCGACGCATAGCGAATGCGCGAAAGACGCTACCACCGCGGCGTACGGTGGTTGTAAGGCGCTAGCCCTGCGGGATTCGTGCTTCGAGCGCCGCGGTCACGGCGTCGCGCACGGGCTCGAGCTCGATCCGGTCGAGCACGTCCTGGAAGAAGCCGCGGACGATGAGACGCTCGGCCTCGGGGCGAGGCAGCCCGCGAGCCATGAGGTAGAAGAGCTGTTCGCGGTCGACGCGGCCGACGGTGGCGCCGTGGGTGCAGCGGACGTCGTTCGCGAGGATCTCGAGGCCCGGGATCGGCACCGCGTGCGTCGTCGGGCTGAGCATGAGGTTGCGGCACTCCTGGTACGCGTTCGTCCTCTGCGCGTCCTTCTCGACGCGGATCATCCCGCGCCACACCGCCGTCGCATGGTCACGCAGCGCGCCCTTGAACGCGAAGTCGGACGTGCAGTCGGGGGCGATGTGCTCCTGGAACGTGTCGTAGTCCAGGTGCTGCACGCCGTCGGCGAAGTACGCGCCGGTGACGCGCGACGTGGCGCCGCGACCGTTGAGATCGTTCTGGATCCGCGTCTTGCCCTTCTTCGAGCCGAACCCGCCTGCGACCCAGTCGAGCTCGGCGTCGCGCTCGACGCGCGCGTGGTGCGACGCGAAGTGCCACGTTTCGGTGGAGAGATTCTGGAGCGAGACGTACTCGAGCTTCGCGTTCGGCTCGACGAAGAGCTCCGTGACGGCGTTCGAGTACGCGACGGTGTCCTCGGACGGTGACGCGTACTCCTCGATGATCGAGGCTCGCGCGCCCTCCTCCGCGACGACGACGAGCCGCCAGAACGTCTGGCCGGTGACGGCGACGCGGACGTACAGTGGCTTCTCGAGGACGACGCCCTTCGGGACGACGACGAGGAGGCCGTGCTTCCACATGGCCGCGTTGTGGGCGGCGAACTTCTCGTCCCAGCCGACGAGCGAGTACAGCCGCCCGTAATCCTCAGGCAGCGGTGCGAAGGTCACGCCTTCCGGCGCGCGCTCGATCTCGATCCCGTCGGCGGTGACGGTCGCGTAGCCGGCGACGTCGAGGTCGAGCAGCGTCTCAATTTCCGCGGACGCGGCGCCGGCGAACGTGTCCGGGTCGAAGCCGGCGAGGTCGGTGAAGCGCCAGTGCTCTTCGTTCGTATCCGGGAGCGGCAGCGCCTCGTATGCGGCGAGCGCGTCGTTACGACTCACGGGGCGCGTACCTCCGGTGCAACATGAACTGGTTGCCGTCGGGATCCTTGAAGAACGCCATGTGGCAGACGCTCGTGTCGAGGATGTCGCCGGCGAACTCGACGCCCTTCGCCTCGAGCTCCTTCCGCGCCTCCGCGACGTCAGGCACGCGCAGCGCGACGTGCGCCGCATGCGGCGCCGACCACGCCGAGCCGACGTCCTCCATGCGGATGAGGTAGACGCTGACGTTCTCGCCGAGCTGGAACTCGGGGAAGCCCCGGGTCGAGATCTTTGGCAGGCCGAGCGTCTCCTCGTAGAACCTCGTCGCCCGCTCCATGTCTGTGACGGGGACGGAGATGAAATCCGTCCGTTCGATGATCAACCGACGGAGCCTTCCATCTGCAGCTGGATGAGCCGGTTCATCTCGACCGCGTACTCGAGCGGGAGCTCCTTCGTGATCGGCTCGACGAAGCCGCTGACGATCATCGCCGACGCCTCCGGTTCGGAGAGCCCGCGCGACATGAGGTAGAAGAGCTGCTCGTCGCCGATCTTCGACACCGTCGCCTCGTGGCCGATGTCGACCTCGTTCTCCTCGATCTTGATGTACGGATAGGTGTCGGAGCGCGACTCCTCGTCGAGGATCAGCGCGTCGCACACGACCTTCGACTTCGACCCGGTCGCGCCCTTGGCCACCTCGAGCAGCCCGCGGTAGCCCGCGCGGCCGCCGTTCTTCGAGATCGACTTCGAGGTGATCACCGACGACGTGTTCGGCGCAACGTGTACGGCCTTGCCGCCCGCGTCCTGGTGCTGGCCCTTGCCGGCGAACGCGATCGACAGCACCTCGCCGTGCGCGCGCTCGCCCATGAGCCAGATCGCCGGGTACTTCATCGTCAGCTTCGAGCCGAGGTTGCCGTCGACCCACTCCATCGTCGCGTCCTTGTACGCGACGGCGCGCTTCGTCACGAGGTTGTAGACGTTGTTCGACCAGTTCTGGATCGTCGTATACCGGCAGCGCCCACCGTCCTTGACGATGATCTCGACGACGGCGCTGTGCAGCGAGTCGGTCGAGTAGATCGGCGCGGTGCACCCCTCGACGTAGTGCACGTATGCGCCTTCGTCGACGATGATCAGCGTGCGCTCGAACTGGCCCATGTTCTCCGCGTTGATGCAGAAATACGCCTGGAGCGGCATCTCGATGTGCACGCCCGGCGGCACGTAGATGAACGAGCCGCCCGACCACACGGCCGAGTTGAGCGCCGCGAACTTGTTGTCGTTCTGCGGGATGATCGTCCCGAAGTACTGCTTGACGACGTCCTCGTGCTCGCGCAGCCCCGAGTCCATGTCGAGGAAGAGGACGCCCTGCTTCTCCAGGCTCTCCTGGAGCTTGTGGTAGACGACCTCGGACTCGTACTGCGCGCCGACGCCGGCGAGGTACTTCTTCTCCGCCTCGGGAATGCCGAGCTTGTCCCACGTGTCCTTGATGTCGGCCGGCAGGTCCTCCCAGGAATTGGCCTGCTTCTCGGTCGGCTTGATGTAGTAGAAGATGTTCTCGAAGTCGATGTCGTTCAGGTTGCCGCCCCACTGCGGGATCGGGCGCGCATAGAAGTAGTCGAGGCTTCTGTGCCTGAACTTGCGCATCCAGTCGGGCTCGTTCTTGTGCGACGAGATTGCGTCGACGAGCTCGTGCGAGAGGCCGCGGCCGGACTTGAAGAAGTAGTCCTCCGTGACGGAGAAGCCGTACTTGATCGCGTAGTCGGAGCCGATCCCCTGGACGATCTCGGTCTCGGTCTGTGCCATCAGACGGTCACCTCCTCATACGGTGCGTAACCTTCCGCCTCGAGCTTCTGTGCCAGCTCGGGGCCGCCCGACTCGACGATGCGGCCGTCGACGAAGACGTGCACGCGGTCGGGGGTGATGTAGTCGAGGATGCGCTGATAGTGCGTGATGACGAGCGCGCCCATCTCCGGGCCGACGAGCTCTTTCACGCCGCCCGCGACGACGCGCAGCGCGTCGATGTCGAGGCCCGAGTCGGTCTCGTCGAGCACTGCGATTCGCGGCTTCAGCATCGCCATCTGGAGGATTTCGACGCGCTTTTTCTCTCCGCCGGAGAACCCGTCGTTGAGATAGCGCGACGCGAGCTCGCGGCTGACTTTGAGGCGATCCATCTGCGCCAGCAGTTCGGTGCGGAACTGGGGGATCGGCATGGGGTCGCTCTCGCCGGCGCGCGCCTTGCGGACGGCGTTGATGGCGGTGCGCAGGAAATTGGTGACGGTCACGCCCGGGATCGCGTGCGGGTACTGGAACGCGAGGAACAGGCCGCGCTGGGCGCGCTCGTCGGCGCCGAGCTCGCTGATGTCCTCGCCGTCGAAGAGGATCTTGCCCTCGGTGATCTCGTAGGCCGGGTGGCCCATGATCGCGTACGAGAGCGTCGACTTCCCGGAGCCGTTCGGCCCCATGATCGCGTGCACCTCGTTGAGGCCGACCTCGAGATCGACGCCCTTGACGATCTCGGTGCCGTCCTCGAGCGCGACGTGCAGATTCTCGAGCTTCAACAGTCCCACGAAGTCAACCTCTTTCCCAGGAAAAGCAGGGCTTTCGCCCCGCACAAACCACCGCGTCCAGTCTAGCCGACACGGGTGAGCCGGCGGCCTCGCGCGGCCAGCAGCTCAGCGGAACCTGCAGCGACCGCTCCCAGGAACAGCCAGCGCCGCAGCCGCAGCGAGGTCCACGCGGTCGAATTGCGCGCCTTGTCGTCGAAGCGGCCGTGCGCGCCGGGGTCGCCGGGGAGCGGATGGAAGAGGTTGTCGGGCGCGTCGACCGGCTTCGGCTCGCCCGTCGTTTGGCTCTTCCAGCCCATCCGCCGGAGCATGAGGTCGCCGGCGCGCGGCGACAGCTTCTGCCCCCACAGCGCCTTCTGCGCTCCCCAGCCGATCGGCAGCTCGCGCACGGGGTGCTCGCAGCAGTGGAGCACCGCGGCCGCGAACGGCTCCGGTTGGTAGATCGGCGGGACCGGCTGCGGCTGCTTCCCCAACTTCTGGCGGTCGCGGTCGAACTGTGGCGTGTTGATCGCGCCCGGGAGCACGACGGAGACCGCGACGTCCCAGCCGGCCTTCTGGATCTCGACGCGCGCCGATTCGAAGAACGCGCGCAGCGCCGCCTTCGACGCGCAATACCCGCCCTGCAGCGGGATGCCGCGGTACGCGAGTGCCGAGTTGATCGAGAGAAACGTGCCGCGAGATTCGCGCAGCTGCGGCAATGCCGCCCAGTACCCATACACCTGGCCGAAGAAGTTCACGTCCATGATCCGGCGCAGCTCGTCCGGTTCGTAGCGGTACGTCTCCGCGTAGACGGTGACGATTGCGTTCGCGACGTACGTGTCGATGCGGCCGAAGCGGTCGACCGCCTGCTCGACCACCTGCTGCACCTCGTCCTGGACGGCGCAGTCGGCAGTGACCGCGAGCGCCTCCGAGCCGGCCGCCTCGATCTCGCGGACGCACGCGTCGAGCGCCTCGCCGTTCCGGGCCGTGACCACGACCTTCGCGCCGCGGGCGCCGGCCGCGCGGGCCACCGCGCGTCCGAGCCCGCTCGAGGCGCCCGTGACCACGATCACCTGGTCGGAGAGCCGTTTCTTCACCCTTCCGGAATCTCCGGCTCCGGCCGCTCGGAAACGCGCTACCCTCCCCGTGTGGGATACGTCTCCAATCCGCTGCACATCGCCATTCTCTTGCTGATCGCGCTGCTGCTCTTCGGCGGCAAGCGGCTGCCGGAGATCGGGCGCTCGCTCGGGACGGGCATGCGCGAGTTCAAGGACTCGATCTCGGGCAATACGCCGCCCGAAGCACCGCAGCAGCTCGCGCCGCCCGAGACGACGGCACCCGTCTCTCAGCCGACCGAGCGCGAGACCGTCTAGCCGTCCGATGAGCCGGCTGCCGCGCCGCCTTGGCCACGGCGAGGAGGCGACGCTCGGAGAGCATCTCGAGGAGCTGCGACAGCGCATCTTCGTGATCATCGGCGCGCTCGCGGTCGCATCGATCGCCGCGTTCGTCGTCCACTCGCGGATCCTCGACCTTCTGAACCGACCGCTGCCGGCCGGGCACAGGCATCTCCTGGCCACCGGAGTCGCCGAGCCGTTCACCGTGTCGATCTCGGTGAGCCTCTACGCCGGTCTCGTGATCTCGTCGCCGGTGATCCTGTGGCAGGTCTGGGCCTTCTTTGCGCCGGCGCTCGATCACTCCGCCGAGCGGAAGATGCTCCTGCTCGTCGCGTTCGCGGGCGCGCTCGCTGCGGCCGGCCTCGCATTCGGCTACTGGATCCTGCTTCCGCGCGCGATCCACTTCCTCACGAACTACGACAACCGGCACTTCCTCCACCTGATCAAGGCGAGTACGTACTACTCGTTCGTCGTCACGATCCTCCTCGGGATCGTCGTCATCTTCCAGTTGCCGCTCGTGATCCTCGGGCTCGTCGGCCTCGGGGTGCTCAGCTCGCGGTCGCTGAGGAAGAACCGTCGTCTCGGCTACCTCGTCACCGCCGCCGTCGCGCTCGCGCTTCCCGGGCCCGATCTCGTGACGACGTTCCTCGAGTTGCTGCCGATGTGGGCCCTATTCGAGGGGTCGATCTGGCTCGCCGTCCTCTTCGAGCGCCGCCAGGCCGTGGCGCCCGAGGCGGTACTCTGAGGCCTCGATGGCGCGCGCGGCGGTCAAGGCGAAGCAGGCGCAGAAGGCGAAGTCGCAGCCTGCTTCCAAGGCGCGCGCACGGGGTCGCCGCAAGCACGCGTCCGGCGGGAATCCGAACCAGCAGCTCTTCTTCGTCCGCATGCGCCGCCGGGCGAAGCCCGCGTACTTCATCCTCGCGTTCCTCTTCGCCGCCACCTTCGCCTTCCTCGGGGTCGGCTCCGGCTCCGGCGGCCTGTCGCAGCTCTTCAACAACCTCAACGTCTTCTCCTCGAGCGGCACGTCGATCTCGAAGGCACTGAAGGACGTGCAGAAGCACCCGACCGACCCGGCGCCGCGTCGCGCGCTCGCGACCGCGTACGAGGCGAAGGGCGACACCTTCCTGGCGATCGGCGCGCTCGAGGAGTACACGAACCTTCGGCCGAAGGACGCGAAGGCGTGGACGGAGCTCGGCGGCTTGCAGATGACTGCGGCGCAGGACTCCATCACGCAGTACGAGAACGCGTTGGCGAACGAGCAGCTCGCTGCGCCGTCGCAGGGGCTGTTGCCCTCGACGACGAGCCCGATCGGGAAGGTGCTGGGCTCCAACCCGATCGAGCAGGCGGCGGCGACACAGGAGAACTCGAGCGTCACGGCGCTTTCGCAGGAGGTGCAGGCGCAGTACACCGGCGCCGTCGCGTCGTTCCAGAAGGTGGCGGATCTCGAGCCGGCGAACGCCAACGCCCAGTTCCAGCTCGCGCAGGCCGCCCAGACCTCCGGCGACACGACCACCGCGGTGGCCGCGTACAAGCGCTATCTGAAGCTCAGCCCGAACGGGTCGACGGCCGCCCAGGTGCGCGCGCTCATCAAGTCGCTGACGAAGAAGTAGCGGCTTCCCGGGCCTCGCTCCATCCCGTAGACTCGCCGCGACAGCGAGCCTTCTGGGGGGAGAGCCGTGAATTTCGACATCAAGACAGAGCAACTGAGCGACGACACCTACGTCATCTCGCTCGCGGGCGAGGTCGACCTGTATACGGCGCCCGAGTTCAAGCAGCAGCTGCTCGAGGTGATCGGACAGGGCGGGAAGGAGGTCATCGTCGACTTCAGCGGGACGACCTTCATCGACTCGACGACCCTCGGCGTGCTCGTGGGCGGCGTGAAGCGGCTCCGCTCGAACGACGGTCAGCTCTCGCTCGTCTGCAGCGACCGGAACATCACGAAGATCTTCGAGATCACCGGTCTCGACCGCGTGTTCACGATCTTCCCGACCCGGGACGAGGCCGTCGCCAAGGTGGGGGCGGCCGGCGGGGTGCCTCCCGCATAGTGCGCCGCCGGGCTCTGGGAGTTGCCGCCGGGCTCGGCGCCGTGCTGCTCGCGGCGGGCTGCGGCACGGGCGGCGTCGCGAAGGGCAATCCGGACGTCGCGAACGGCCAGAAGCTCTTCACCGGCGGAGCGCAGTGCGCGGCCTGCCACACGCTCTCCGCCGCCGGCACGTCCGGGACGATCGGGCCGAACCTCGACGACGCCTTCCGGTCGGACCGGGAGCAGGGCTTCGACCAGAACGCGATCGAGAACGTCATCCTCGACCAGATCCGTCTCGGCTCCGGCCCCGTCTCGAACGGAACGCCGATGCCGGCGAACCTCGTTCGCGGCCAGGACGCGCTCGACGTCGCGGCCTACGTCGCGTCGGTCGCCGGCACCGGGCCGGCGACGTCGGGGTCGCCGGCACAGCTCGGGACGAACGGCGGCGCCATCTTCAAGGCCGACTGCGCGAGCTGCCACACGCTGAAGGCGGCCGGCTCGAGCGGGACGGTCGGGCCGAACCTCGACCAGCTGAAGCCGAAGCAGCCGATCGTCGTCCATCAGGTGACGAACGGCGGCGCGGTGATGCCGGCGTTCAAGGGCAAGCTCAGCCCGGCGCAGATCCAGGCCGTCGCGACCTACGTCGCCACGAACGCCGGCAAGTAACTCCCGGCTCAGCCTCGTCTGACGGGGATCGTCACGCGGCTGCGGACGCGCTCTGCCAGCTCGTCGTCGCCGACGACGAGGATCTCGTCCGCGCCGAAGAGCCGCAGCGCGTCGTCGACCGCCTGCGCAGGGTCGTCGGCGCCAACCTCGCCGCGCGCGTTCGGGATTCGTGCGGCGAGCTCGGCCGCCGT
>DASXLN010000408.1:0-9471 GCA_036496165.1 Gaiellaceae bacterium
CGAGGAGCGCGTGCACCTCGCCGCGGCGGACGTCGAAGCTGACGTCGTCGTTGGCGACGATGCCGGGGAACTCCTTCCGGACGCCCCGCATCTCGAGCACGACTTCGGCCGCCGACATTCAGGCGATCCTAAACCGAAAGACGGAAAGGGCGGGCACGAGGCCCGCCCTTTCCACACATCGCCGCACTCGCTGCTAGCCGAGCGAGGTCGGGACCTTCAGCGTGCCCGCGACGATCTTCGCGCGGTACTGGTTCATCAGCTTGATCCACGAGGCGGGGACGACCGGGTTGATCCGGCCGACGCCGACGCCGTGGTTCTTCAGGTTGAAGACGAGGTCGGTGCCGCCCTTGAACTGGCCACCGGCCGCCGAGACAACCGTGTCGTAGACACCCACGTCGGTCTTCTTCGTCGCGCTCGTGAGGACGCGCTTCGCGTCGTTGTACTCGTCCGAGTCGACGCCGATGCCCCAGATCTTCGCGTCGTCGGCGGCCTTCAGCGCGCCGAGCCCGCAGCCGCCTGCGACCTGGAAGAGCACCTTCGCGCCCGAGCCGATCTCGTTCTCGCCGACGGTCTGACACTTGTCGGCGGCCGAGAAGTCGTTCGAGTACTGGATGAGCGTCTTCGTGCCGGGCACCGCCTTGTTGGCGCAGTACCGGTAGCCGGCGATCCAGATGTCGACCGGCGGGATCTTGATGCCGCCGACGGCTCCGATCGTGTTACCGCCCATCTTCTTCGCCATCTTCGCGGCGAGGACGCCGACGAGACAGCCCGACTCATTTGCCGCGTACGTGATGCCCTCCACGTTCTTGAAGAGCACCTTGCCCTTCTTGTCCGCGAACGGCGCAGCCTCAACGGGGTAGTCCGTGATGGCGAAGTCGACGTTCGGGAACTTCTTCGCGTACGTCGCCTCCGTGTTCGCGAGCAGGAAGCCTGCCGCAATGACGAGCTTCGAGCCCGAGCGGATCGCGGCGTTGAAGTTCGGCGCGTAGTCGCTCGTGTTGTGAGAGACCTTCGAGATCGCCGTGCCGCCGACCTTCTTCGCCGCCTCGGTCAGGCCCTTCAGCTGATTCTTGTTGAAGCCGTTGTCGTTGAACCCGGCGATGTCGCTGATGAGAGCGGCCGTGTAGCCGGCCTGCTTCGTCGACGACTTGCTCGGGCCACCGAGCGCCGCGCTCGCCGCAATCGACGCGACCAACACGGCCACGCCTGCCAGCGCTATCCAGCGGGAAACCTTCACTTGCCCTCCTAGTCCGTTTCAACCCGATCCGAGCGATCCTAGCCCGGTTCGCGGACGAGCGGAAGAGGAATCTCCCGCTAACTTCCGCCCCTGGGGAGCGTCCAGGCTTCCTCGAGTGGTTCTGCGCCGAGCCGTCGCTATCGCTGCGTGAGCGCGTTCTCGTCGACGAGCACGCGGCGCGGCTTCGAGCCCTCGTAGCCGGAGATGATGCCGCGGCGCTCGAGCATGTCGACGAGGCGGCCGGCCCGGGTGTAGCCGACGCGAAGGCGGCGCTGGAGCAGCGAGACGGACGCGGTCTGCGTCTGGACGACGATCTCGATCGCCTTGTCCAGCAGCGGGTCGTCGTCCGGATCGAACTCACCGTGGTCGCCGTCCGCCTCGGGGTCGGCGAAGACCTCCGGCAGCTCGAGGTAGCCCTCGTCGAGCTCCTGCTCGCGCTGGCGGGTCTGCTCGACGACGAGCGCGATTTCCTCCTCGGAGACGTACGCACCCTGGACGCGCTGGAGGCGCGACGTGCCGAGCGGCTTGAAGAGCATGTCGCCCTGCCCGAGCAGCGCCTCGGCCCCGTTCGTGTCGAGGATGACGCGCGAGTCCGTCTGCGACGACACGGCGAATGCGATGCGCGACGGGACGTTCGCCTTGATCATCCCGGTGATGACGTCCACCGACGGGCGCTGGGTCGCGAGGACGAGATGGATGCCGACGGCGCGGGACTTCTGCGCGAGGCGGATGACGGCGTCCTCGACGGCCTGCGGCGCGACCATCATCAGGTCGGCGAGCTCGTCGATGACGACGAGCAGGTACGGGATCGTCGACTCGCCGCGCTGCCGGAACGCACGGTTCGCCTCGGCGATGTTGCGCGCGCGCACCTGCGAGAGCCGCTCGTACCGGCGCTCCATCTCCGCGAGGCAGTTGGCGAGCACGGCGCTCGCCTCCTTCGGGCTCGACACGACGGGCGTCAGCAGGTGCTGGATCGACTCGTAGTGGTTGAGCTCGATCCGCTTCGGGTCGATGAGGATCATCCGCACCTCATCCGGTGTCGAGCGCAGGAGGACGGACGTCAGCAGCGCGTTGATGCAGCCGGACTTGCCCGAGCCGGTCGTCCCGGCGATGAGCAGGTGCGGCATGCGCGCGAGGTCGGTCCAGACGGCAGCCCCGGAGATGTCCTTGCCGAGCCAGACCGCGAGCGGGCTCGCGGTCGCGGGGAGGTCGTCGAAGATGTCGCCGAGCGTGACGAGGTTCGGCGAGAGGTTCGGCAGCTCGACGCCGACCGCCTGCTTGCCCGGGATCGGCGCGAGAATGCGGATCTCGGTCGTCGCGAGCGCGTACGAGAGGTCGTCCTTCAGGCCGGCGACCTTCGACACCTTCGTGCCCGGCGCGAGCTGGAGCTCGAAGCGCGTGACGCGCGGGCCGGAGATCTGGCCGATCACCGTCGCCTCGACCCCGAAGTGCGCGAGCGTCGTTACGAGCAGCTCGGCGACGCGCGCGGACGCCTCCTCCGACGACCCCGCCTTCTCGGGGCTGCGGTTGAGGACGCTCCGGTCCGGGAGCTTGTAGTCGGCATGCTCGCTCGTGATGTCGTCGAAGAGCTGTTCCTGGTGGACGACGAGCGGCTCCGGCTCGAGGCTGACGAGCGGTGGAGGCGGCGTCACGGTCTCGGCGACGACGTCGGGATACGCCTCTTCCGCGTCGACGACGGGCTGCGCCGTCTTCTTCGGTCGCGGCACGCGTGCGGCCGTGGGGGCAGGACGCGGCATGCGCGCACGGCTCGCCGCGCGACGCACCTGATGGTGCGAGCTGCGCAGGATCGCGCCGAGCGACGCTCCCGACAGCAGGAGCGCGCCGACGAGCAGCAGGAAGACGCCGAGGATGGTCGTGCCGGTGACGCCGATCGCGAGCCCGACCGCGCCGCCGAGCACCTGGCCGACGTAGCCGCCCTGGTCGCGTCCGAGCGTGATCATGAGGCCGAAGGCGAGCACGACGATGCCCGCGCGGAACGGACGAACGTCGACGAGCGCGCTCCGCGCCACCATGAGGCAGCCGAGCACGACGAGCAGGACCGGGAGGACCCATGAGGCGCCGCCGACGAGGGCCTCGAAGCCGTCCACGAGGGCATGGCCGACGTAGCCGCCGTTCCAGCCGGCGTAGCGGACGCTGCCGAGGAAGGCGCCGAGCGCGACGAGGCCGAGCCCCCAGAGCTCGGGATACCGCTTCACGAAGCCACGCGGCAGCCCGCGCCGCTTCCGCTTCTTCGGACGCGCCATGAGCGCGTTCTTCGCGCTTGCTAGGCGGATACCTCCGCCACGGCCATCCCGTAGTAGGTCGGCGCGGAATAGACGAGCAGCTCAGCCTTCGCGTCCGCTCCGAGTGCGCCCTGGAGGACGAGCAGCTGCCACAGCGAATCGGCCTTCCCCGCCTCGACGTGCTCGGCGAGCGGGAGGAAGTCGAGACGCTCGGCGCGGAGGATCTGAAGCAGGAGCTCGTCGTACACGGCGGCCGCCGGGTCGAACCCGTACGGCCCGTCCGCGTCGTGTGCGTGGCCGTGATCGGCGGACGCGATCAGCGCGATCCGGCCCGGCAGCCGCGCGATCGACTCGCCCAGCCGGATGTGGTCGTCGAACGTCAGGTCGCGCGCAGGCGCGACGACGACGATGCGTGTCGCGCGCATGAACGTGAGCGGAACCTCCGTCCCCCAGTCGATCGGCATCTCGGCGCCGGCGGGAACGTTGCCGCCGTACGAGACGCCGAGGATCGGCAGGTCGGCCGCGAGCAGCGCATCGGCGAGCTCGCGATCGGTCTCCCACTCCCCCACGTGACCCGCCGTGACGACTGCGAAGTGGCGCTCGACATGGACGTTGTGCGGCGTGACGACGATCGCGGTCTCGACCTCGGCGGCATCGAAGCGGCGGCCGAGCTCCTCCATCGCCGCGCGGAGCTGTGGGTCGAGATCCATGTCGCCGTGCGGCGCGATCGCAGCGAAGACGATCACGGCAGCGTGGCGATCCGCTCGACGAGCATCTCGAGGAAGCGCGCGGCATCGACGTCGACGCCGACGTCGGCATTCCGTGGCCCGCTCGTCACGAGCCAGCGGTCGACGACCGTCCGCCCGTCGCAGAAGCGCGAGGACGTCTCGATCTCGACGTTGCAGTTCACGGTCTCGAGGAGCGTCGGGTCGATGACGTGCGCGACGGCCATCGCGTCGTGGATCGGCGACCCGTCGAAGCCGTAGCGCCGCTCGTGAAAGACCTGGAAGAAGTCCGACAGCTCGGCGACGACACGGCCCGCACGGCCCGTGCTGCGCAGACGGTCCGCATGCGCACGGGTGAACAACGCCTTGTGCGTCACGTCCAGGCCGACCATCGTGATCGGCACGCCGCTGCCGAAGACGATCGCAGCGGCCTCGGGGTCGACGAACGCATTGAATTCGGCCGCTGGTGTGATGTTCCCCTCGCCGACGGCGCCGCCCATCCACACGATCCGCTCGATGGAGACGCCGCGCTGAACGAGCCGCGCGACGTTCGTCAGCGGGCCGGTCGGCACGAGCACGACGCCCGGCTCGAGCCATTCGGCCGGGTCGTCGCCGGAAGGCGCCGTTGCCGGCTCGGGGAGGTCGGGGCCGTCGAGCCCACTCTCGCCGTGCACGTGCGGTGCCGTGCGCAGCGGCCGCAGCAGCGGCGCGTCCGCGCCGCGCACGACGGGGATGTCGGCCCGCCCCGCGAGCTCGAGCACCTTGAGCGCATTCCGTGTCGTCTTGTCCACCGTCTGGTTGCCCGCGACGGTGACGATGCCGCGCAGCTCCACCTCCGGCGATGCGAGCGCGAGGAGGATCGCGATCGCGTCGTCATGCCCGGGATCGCAGTCGATGACGATCGGCGTGCTCACAGGAGCGCGTCGACCTCGTCCTTCGTCGGCAGCGACGTCTGCGCGCCGAACCGCGACGCCGCGAGCGCGCCGGCGATACACGCGCGACGCAACGCCTCCTCGTTCGAGCGGCCTTCGAGCACGGAGACGACGAAGCAAGCGGTGAATGCATCGCCGGCGCCCGTGCCGTCGACCGCCTCGACGTGCGGCGCGGAGGCGCGTGTGACCTCCACACCGTCCTCGTACAGCACCGCTCCCTCGGAGCCGAGTGTCGTGACCACCACGCCGTCGCGCTGCGGCAGCGTCTCGACCTCGAACTGGTTGACAATCGTGACGTCGGCGGCCGGATACGGAGTGCGCGCGGGCGCGGCGTTGAGGAAGAAGCCGTCGGGAGCGAGCTCGGACGCGCGCTCGACCGTCTCGAGCGGGATCTCGAGCTGGCACAGGACGGCATCGGTGTCGCCGAGGTCGAGATCGTCCGGCTTCAGCTCGAGGTTCGCGCCCGGCGCGACGACGATCTCGTTCTCCCCCGTCGCGTCGACGGTGATCAGCGCGACGCCGGTCGACCCGTGCACGCGCTTCAGGCGGTCGAGGCGGACGCCGGCTTCCGTCAAGGTCGCGAGCGCGACGGGCGCGAGCTCGTCGTCGACCAGGCAGGCGATCAGCTGGACGTCGGCGCCGAGCCGGGCGGCGGCGACCGCCTGGTTGGCGCCCTTGCCGCCGGGGATGCGGCTGAGGACAGCGTCCGTCACCGTCTCCCCGGTGCGCGGGAGGCGTTGGACGCGGGCGACGAAGTCGACGTTGATCGACCCGACGACCGTCAGGCGTACAGCTGCTGTCATCCGGGGGAATCTAGGCGACGGTCAGGACGCGGAGGTCGTCGAGCGCGCCGCCGAGGAGGTTCTCGCGCAGGTCGAAGAGCCCGGCCCAGAGCGAGGAGCGGTCGGGCATGAGCTCGATGCGCGCCGCGTCGGTGAGGCCCTCGAGTGCGCGCACCATCACCGCGAGCTCGAGATACGCCTGCGCGACGCGCGCGGCGGGGACGCGCACGCCCGCGCGCGTGAGGACCGGCTCCCAGTCGAGCAGCTCGGCTGCACCCGGCCCGCCGTACCACGAGCGGCCTTCGAGCGCGTCCGCCTCCAGTTCGAGGAGATAGCGCTCGAGCGGTTCCTCGAGGCCGGAGAGCGCGGTCTCGACGCGCTCAGCGGCGCGCCGGAGCGCCGCCTGGCGGGCTCCCGGTGTCGCCGGCTTCGGCTCGCCTCGCGCCCACTGCTCGAGCAGGCGGCAGAACGCGAGAGCCGACGCCTCGCACGCACCGAGCTGGCCGACGAGCCGGAGCGCCGTCGGTTGCTCCGTCGCAAGCTCCTCGAGCACGTCCGCCCACGTCGGGACATACCGGAGGCGATGCGCCATCAGACCTCCACCAGGACGGGAAGGATCATCGGCCGCCGCCGCGTTCGGTCGTAGACGATGCCGCCGAGGGCGTCGTGCAGGTGCTCCTGCAGCAGCTTGATCTCGGTGACGTCGTCGCGCAGCAGCTCCTCGAGCACGCGGGCGGCCTCGCCCCGCAGTTCGTCGATGAGCGGGTCGGCGCCTTCGCCGAAGCCGCGGACGATGAGCTCGGGCGGGGCGGTCAGCGCGCCGCTGCCGTTCGACGCGGCGAGGGTGGCGACGACGATGACGATGCCGTCCTCCGAGAGCCGGCGGCGGTCGCGCAGCGCGACGTCGTGCACGTCGCCGACGCCGAGCCCGTCGACGAACGTCATCCCGGCCTGCACGTGCTCGACGATGCGCGGGACGCCGTCCCGCAGCTCGACGACCGTGCCGTTCTCGGCCATGACGATGCGGTCGTCGGGGACGCCGCCCTCGCGCGCGAGCTGCGCGTGCGCGGCCAGCATGCGGAACTCGCCGTGGACGGGCATGACCGCCTGCGGGCGCAGGAGGCCGATGATCGTGCGCAGCTCCTCGGCGCGCCCGTGGCCGGAGACGTGAACGGGCGCGTTGTCCTCGTGCAGGACCTCGGCACCGGAGCGCGCGAGCCGGTTGATCGCGTCGTGCACGCGCAGCTCGTTCCCCGGAATCGGCTTCGCGGAGATGATGACCGTGTCGCCGCGCTCGACCTTGACCGCGGGATGGTCGTCGTACGCGATTCGCGTCATCGCAGACATCGGCTCGCCCTGGCTGCCGGTGCAGAGGATGAGCTGCTCGTTCGGCGGCAGCTCGGCGAGCTCGTGCGGCCGCAGGATCGCGTCCTCGGGGACGTTCATGTAGCCGAGGTTCCGCGCGATGTTCGCGTTCTTGCGCATCGAACGGCCCACGAACGCGACTTTGCGTCCGCATTCGATGCCGACATCGGCCGCCTGCTGCATGCGGTGCACGTTCGACGCGAACGACGACACGAGGATCTTGCCGGTGCGGCTCGGGAAGATCTGGCGGAACGCCTCGCCGACGACGCGCTCGGACTGTGTGACGCCGGCGCGCTCCGCGTTGGTCGAGTCGCCGAGGAGGAGGTCGACGCCGCGGTTGCCGATCTCCGCGAGCTTGCCCACGTCCGTGCGCTGGCCGTCGACCGGCGTGTGGTCGAGCTTGTAATCGCCGGTGTGCACGACGCGGCCGCCCGGCGTCTCGAGCACGACGGCGGCGGCATCCGGAATGGAGTGCGCCATGCGCACGAGCTCGATGCGGAACGCGCCGAGCTGGAACGGCGGGTCGTACGGCGAGACCTCGCGCAGCTCAGCCTCCCGGCCGAGCCCGTGCTCGTCGAGCTTCGATTTGATGAGCCCGAGCGTGAGCCGAGTCGCAACGACGACGGGTATGTGTACCTCGCGCATCAGATACGGGAGCGAGCCGACGTGGTCCTCGTGCCCGTGCGTGAGGACGACGCCGCGGATCATCTCCGCGCGGTCGACGAGATACGAGAAGTCGGGAAGCACGAGATCGACGCCGAGGTGCTCGTCGCGCGGGAAGGCGAGCCCCGCGTCGACGATCACGATCGTCCCGTCGGCCTCGTACACGGTCATGTTCTTGCCCACCTCGACGAGGCCGCCGAGGGGGATGATCCGGCAGACGCCCACTATGCGCGCGCAGTCTCGAGCAGACCGGCTCGCTCGAGGCAGGACCGCACCTGCTCCAGCTCGGTTGGCGTCGGATCGACCATCGGCAAACGGTAGCCGCCGACGTCGTGGCCGAGGAGATTGACCGCAGCCTTGATCGGGATCGGGTTCGTCTGGATCTTCAGCAGCTCGAACGCCGGGGCCATTTCGTCGTTCAGCCTCTTCGCGCCGGCGACGTCTCCGCTCTTGTAGCGCACGACCATCTCCTTCGTCTGCGGGCCCCAGACATGTGTGTGCACGCACACGCCGCCCTCGCCGCCGAGCTCGAGGAACGGGTACACGAGATTGTCGTCGCCGGCATAGAGCGCGAGCCCCTCGTCGAGGATGTGGCGCGCCTGCTCGAGGTCGTCGTTCGCCTGCTTCACGCCTCTGACGTTCTCGATCTGCGCGAGCTCGGAGATCGTCGCCGGCTCGATGTTGACGACGACGCGGCTCGGGATGTTGTACGCGAGGACCGGCTTGTCCGTCATCAGCGCGATCTCCTGGAAATGGCGGACGATCGCGTGCTGCGGCGGCTTGTTGTAGTACGGCGTGACAACCAGGATCCCGTCGACGCCGAGATCGTGCGCCTCGCCGGTGAGATGGGCCGAGTGCGCTGTGTCGTACGTGCCCGTGTTCGCGACCACGGTCGCACGATCGCCGACGGCATCGACGGCAGCCGCGAAGAGCTCGAGCTTCTCCCCGTCGGTGAGGGTCGGCGCCTCGCCCGTCGTGCCGGCGACGACGAGCCCGTCGGAGCCGTTGGCGACGAGGTGGGCGGCAAGCGTGCGAAAGGCGTCCACGTCGACTGAGCCGTCCTGATGGAACGGCGTGACGATCGCGGTCAAGACCTCGCCGAGCACAAGGTGATCTTAGGCGAGGTGGTCGGCCAGGTCCCGGAGCGCCCAGAAGATGGCCTCGGAGAACGTCGGGTACGGCTGGATCGTGTCGAGGAGCACGTCGATCGGCGTTGCGGTGCGAACGGCGAGGGTGAGCTGGCCGAGCCACTCCGCCGCCTGCGGCCCGACGGTGAGCGCGCCGGTGAGGATTCGCTCGTTCGGGTCGGCGAAGAGGCGTACGAATCCGGGCCGCTTCGGGCGCTCGTACGTCGAGAGGCGTCCGCCGGCGGTCAGGTCCCAGCGCGCGGACACGTGGCCGTCGCCGTCGGTGCGGCCGACCGTGCCGACTTCGGGGTCGGTGAAGATCCCGGCCGGGATGGCGCGGTAATCCGCCGTGCGGTTGCGCCCCGTCATGTCGCCGGCGGCGACGCGCGCCTGGTAC
>DASXLN010000409.1:0-21959 GCA_036496165.1 Gaiellaceae bacterium
GCGCCTGACGAGGCCGGAGGACCCGCAGCTCGTCGCGGGCATCCTGAACGGCGACCGCGTCGTCGCGGTCGACCGCCGCGGCAAGTACATCGTCGTGCGGCTCGCGAGCGGCCATGCGCTCCTCGTCCATCTCCGGATGACGGGCGGTTTCCGCTACGCGCCGGCGACGCACGAGCGCGCCGTGCTCGAGCTCGACGACGGCAGCCGCGTCGCGTACCGCGACACGCGCCGCTTCGGCACGTGGCTGCTCGCTGAGGAGGACGACGCCGAGCAGCTTCTCCGGATCAAGAACGGGCCCGAGCCGCTCGGCCCCGCGTTCACGACTGCGTTCCTCGCAGGCCGTCTCGCCGGGCGCAAGGCGCCGCTGAAGGCGGCCATCCTCGACCAGCGCACCGTCGCCGGCCTCGGGAACATCTACGCAGACGAGGCGCTTTGGCACGCGCGCCTCAATCCGCTTCGTCCCGCCGGCGAGCTCGACGCCGCAGAGATCTCTGCTCTGCGCGCAGGGATCCTCAAGGCGCTGAAGCTCGGCATCAGCCGCCAGGGAGCGGACCTCGGCGACGGCGCCTACGCCGGTGGCCGGATGCAGGACGAGTTCCGCGCGTACGGCCGCGACGGCGAGCCGTGCAGCCGGTGCGGCACGTTGATCGTCAAGACCCGCGTCGGCGGCCGCGGCACGTGGTACTGCCCGAAGGATCAGGCAGCGAGCCGGCCGTCGCGCTCGAGGCGCCAGAGCTCGGTGTAGCCGCCGACCGGCCGGCCGTCGATCACGATCTGCGGGACGGTCCAGCCTCCGGTCAGGTCGAACAGCTTCTGACGGAACGCGGGATCGTCGTCATCGAGCTTGATCTCCTCGAACGGCATGCCGAGCTGGTCGAGCAGTGCCTTGGCGCGCACGCAATACCCGCACCACGACGTGGTGTACATCTGAATCTTCATTCGTAGGGATCAACGAGAGAGCGTGCCGATTCGTTCCCCGACGGGGAGCCAGACGCGGAACGTCGTGCCGCCACCGGCTGTCTTCTCGACCTCGATCGTGCCGTTGTGCGCGCTGACGATCGCCTTCGTGATGGTCAGCCCGAGCCCGGTGCCGGGAACGGCGCGCGCGTTCGCTTCGCGGCTGCGGAAGAAAGGGTCGAAGAGGCGGTCGCGGTCGCCGTCGGCGATTCCCGTCCCGGTGTCGGCGATCTCGAAGACCACGTCACTGCCGCGCTGCCCGGCGCGCACGCTCACGCGGCCGCCTTCGGGCGTGAACTTGATCGCATTCGAGATGAGGTTGTCGAGCATCTGCGCCATGCGCGTGCGATCGCCGGCGACCGTGCCGGACGCCTCCGGTTCGAGCCGGAGGTTGACGCCGCGTGCGTCGGCAGCCGGACGCGCCGCGTCGACGGCATGCGCGACGAGCTCCGCGATGTCGATCTCGGCGAGATCGAGCGCGAGTGGGCCGCGCTCGGCCTCGGCGACGAGCAGCAGGTCGCCGACGAGATCGACGAGGCGGCCTGTGCTGCGCTGGACGATCTCGAGATACGCGAGCTGGTCGTTCGTGAGATCGCCGGCTTCCTCGTCGACGAGCAGCTCGAGGTAGCCGATGATCGACGTGAGCGGCGTTCGCAGCTCGTGCGAGACGACGGCGACGAACTCGTCGCGCAGCCGGATCAGGTCCTCGGCGCGCTCCGCGTTGTCACGGTCGATGCGGCCCGCACGCCGTTCGAGCTCGAAGAGCCAGATGAGGAGGAGGACGAGCGCGAAGGCGCCGGTACCCGCGGCGACGAGCGCAGCCCGCGCCTGCGGGTTGATCTTCTTGATCAGCGCCGACTGGCGGGCGAGCTCGTTCTCGATCGCCCGCTCGAACGGTCGCGTCGTCGAGGGTGAGCGGACGAAGGCCTCATATGCCGGCCGCAGCGTCGCCGCCTCCGCCGCGTCGTTCTTCGCGACGTTCGCGTACGCGGACCGGGCGCCGGGAAGGTCGTGCTCGAGCACCGCCGTCTCGAGCTGCTGGGTCCGGATCGTCTGCCGCTCGACGTCGGCCGAGCGGTGGAGCCGGACGCCGCCGAGCGTGCCGGCGGCGAACGCCAGGGCGAGCGCCGCGGTGATGAGCACGTACGCGAGCTTGTGCGCGTTTCGCCGCAGGACCCCCATGCCTTCAGCTTACGCAGACCTGTCCCATGCGTACACTCGAACGCGTGGGCCGCACGATCAAGACGGAGGCGGTCGTCCTCCGCTCCATCCGCTTCGGCGAGGCGGATCGCGTCCTCCACCTGTACACACTCGACCGCGGCAGGGTCGGCGCGGTCGCCAAGGGCGTCCGCAAGACGACGTCGCGCTTCGGCGCGCGGCTCGAGCCGCTCTCGCACGTCGAGATCATGCTCCACCAGGGCTCCGGCGAGCTCGGGACCGTCACCGGCGTTCATCTCGTGCAGCCGCACCACGCTGCGCGCGAGGATTACTACCGGCTCTCGGTCGGGCTCATCGGCGCGGAGGCGATGCTGCGGTTGTTCAGCGAGCAGGAGGGGAACGCGCGGGCGTTCACGGCGCTGACGCGGTTCCTCGATCTCCTCGACGAGGCGCCCCACGCGGCAGAGCGCCCCGCGCTCGACCCGCTCGGGCTCTCGTTCCAGCTCAAGCTCCTATGGCTCTCCGGCTACCTGCCGCACCTGACGAGCTGTGCCGAGTGCGGGGCCGCCGACGCCGCGCTCGTCGGCTACTCGCCGCGTGCCGGCGGCGCCGTCTGCCGCACGTGCGCCGCGCAGACGGAGGCGCTCGCGCTCAGCTTCGACGGGATCGTCGCGATCGAAGCGCTGCTCGCGTCGCCGCTCGCCGACGCCGCGATCGAGGGACGGGCCGCGCGCGACGCGCTCCGTCTCGTGCAGGCGTCGTACGAGTACCACGGCGGCTTCCGCCTGAGAACCCTCTCTGCGTGAAGCGGGACCTCGGCGACGGCTACGAGCTCGACGACGATCCGGCGCGGATCGACGTCGACGCGGTGCATGCATATCTCGCGCAGTCGTACTGGGCCGAAGGCAGGCCGCTCGCGGAGGTCGAGCGGCTGACACGGGAGGCGCAGCGCGTCGTCGGCCTGTACAAGGACGACGAGCAGATCGGATACTGTCGCGCGTTCACCGACGACATGTCGGCGGCCTACCTCGCCGACGTCTATGTGCTCGAGGAGCACCGTGGGCGGGGTCTCGGGCTCGAGCTCGTGCGCGAGATGATCGAGAACGGCCCCTTCGCGCGCCGCCGCTGGTTGCTTCACACTCGCGACATGCACAGGCTGTACGCGAAGCTCGGGTTCGGGCCCCCGTCCGAGCGCGTGATGGAGCGTCCGCCTAGGACGAGCCGTAGTTCTTGAAGTGGAGCGAGCCGCGCTCGCACACCGGCGTCGGCGGCTGAATCGGCGCGTCGAGCGTGCCGCCGCCCGTCGCCGTCACGCGCAGCACCGTCGCCGTCGGCTCGCACTGGCCCGGGGACGTGCTGTCGCCGGTGCCGGGCACGTCGGGCGAGAACTGCGCCTCGGCGGTGGCCGAGTCGCCGGGCTGGAGGGAGATCTTTGCGCCGGTGCCCGTTCCGGGCTGCGCCGCGGACACGGACGTCGGAAGGGCGCCGCCGGTCGTGCCGAGCAGCTGAACCTGCGGGAGGCCGCTGACGTAGCAGGCGGCGGACCCGGTGTTCGTGAGCGTCAGGCGGTACACGATCTGGCCGGCCCCGGCGCTTCCCTCGACGCCGACGAACTTCCCGGCGAGCTGGTCGCCGTGGCATGCCGCCGTCGCGGCCTGCGCCGTCGTCGTGGTGGCCGGTGTCGTCACCGTCACCGTGCGCACGTGCGTCACCGTGTTCGTGACGGTGACGGTCGTCGTCGCGCCGCAGCCGGCGAGGGCGAGCACAGCGACGGTGAGGAGCGCCGCTCTCATGCCTTCGGGGTTCGCCACGGCCGGTCGAGTGCCTCCTCGAGCCAGCCGCGGATGCCGGAGATCGGCAGGCGCTCCTGCGCGAGCGAGTCGCGGTCGCGCACCGTGACCGTGTCGTCCTCGAGCGTCTGGTCGTCGATCGTGAAAGCGAACGGCGTGCCGATCTCATCCTGCCGCCGGTAGCGCCGCCCGATCTGGCCGCCGTCGTCGTATTCGACGATGTGCCGTTTCCGCAGCTCGTCGTACAGGCCGCGCGCCTTCTCCACCATCTCGCCGTTCTTCGCGATGAGCGGGAGGATCGCCGCCTTCACCGGCGCGACCGCGGGATGGAGCCGGAGGACGGTACGGTCGCGCTCGGCAACGACCTCCTCGTCGTATGCATCGCAGAGCATGGCGACGAAGATCCGCTCGATGCTCACGGCCGGCTCGATGACGTACGGCGTGTAGCGCTCGCCGCCCTCGCCGACGTACTCGAGCTTCGTGCCCGAATGCTCGGTGTGCTGCGTCAGGTCGAAATCGCCGCGGTTCGCGATGCCCTCGAGCTCCTGCCAGCCGATGGGGTAGAGGTACTCGATGTCGGTCGTCGCGCTCGAATAGTGCGAGCGCTCTTCGGCCGAGTGCTCGCGCTTCCGGAGGTTGCTTTCGCGGAGCCCGTACTTCACGTGCCAGTCGAAGCGCTGATCCACCCAGTAGCGGTACCAGCGCTCCGCCTCCGCGGGCGGGACGAAGTACTCCATCTCCATCTGTTCGAACTCGCGGACGCGGAAGAGAAAGTTGCCCGGCGTGATCTCGTTCCGGAACGACTTGCCGACCTGCGCGATGCCGAACGGCGGCTTCCGCCGCGCGAGCTGGAGCACGTTCTTGAAGTTGATGAAGATGCCCTGCGCAGTCTCGGGCCGGAGATAGGCGGCCGAGCTCTCGTCCTCGAGCGCGCCGACGTGCGTCTGGAACATCAGGTTGAACTGTCGTGCCTCCGTGAGGTCGCAGTCGGGCGTCTCGCCCGGGTGCTTCGACGGCTTCCGGCCGCAGCTCGACTGCTCGAGCTGGTCGGCGCGGAACCGGAGCTTGCACGTCTTGCAGTCGACGAGCGGGTCCGTGAAGGTCGCGACGTGGCCCGACGCCTCCCAGACACGCGGGTTGAGGATGACCGCCGAGTCGAGCGCGACGACGTCGTCCCGCTCCTGAACCATCGCCTGGAACCAGAGCGACCGGATGTTGTTCTTCATCAGGACGCCGTAATGGCCGTAGTCGTACGTCGAGCCGAGCCCGCCGTAGATCTCGGAGGACGGGAAGACGAAGCCACGCCGCTTCGACAGCGAGACGATCTGGTCCATGGTGACGTCGGCCACGCGCTGAGACTAGCGGGCTACGCTCCTGCGGATGCCGGCCATCCCTGTCGAGCTGCACGTCGTCTCCGACGCGACCGGCGAGACGGCGGCGCGCCTCGTCCAGGCGCTCGAGGCGCAGTTCCCGGACCAGGAGTTCGTCGAGATCCGCCATCCGCGCGTCGAGTCGGAGGACGACCTCCAGCTCGCGGTCAACCGCATGCGCGGGCGGCCCGCGGTCGTCGTGTACACGCTCGTGAAGCCGGAGCTGCGCGAAGCGATGCGGGCGCTGTGCAGGCGGGCGAGGCTGCACTATTGCGATCTGCTCGGCCAGCCGATCGAGGCGGTCGCGCGCGTCTCCGGCATGGCGGCGAAGATGACGCCGGGCTCGCGGCCGCCGCTCAACTCCGCGTACTTCAAGCGCATGGAGGCGATCGAGTTCGCCGTCCGCTTCGACGACGGCGTCGGCCGCGGGCTGCACGACGCCGACGTCGTGCTCGTCGGCGTCTCGCGGACGTCGAAGACACCGCTGTCGATCTACCTCGGCTACCTCGGCTACAAGGCGGCGAACGTCCCGGTCGTGAAGTCGATCGACCCGCCGAAGGAGCTGTTCGACATCGAACAGGCGAAGATCGTCGGCCTGACGATCGACCCGAACCGATTGGCCGAGATCCGTCGCGCGCGCGTCCGGACGATGGGAGGCGGGGCGCGGAATCGCCAGTACGCCGAGCTGACCGAGATCTACGAGGAGCTCGACCAGGCGGCGAAGCTCCACCGCCGCCTCGGCTGCCCGGTGATCGACATCTCGGAGCTGTCGATCGAGGAGACGGCGCACCGCATCCTGCGTGTCGTCGAGGAGCGCAAGAGTGCGTAACGAGAAAGGCCACGTGCCGATCCGCTACTGGATCCTGTGGTGGTCGTTGATCGCGGTCGCGGACTTCGTCTTCTACGTCCTCCTGACACCGATCTGGATCGGCCTGCGGGCGGCGGCGTGGCTCGCGGAGTTCCGGCGGAGGCGACGCTAGAGCACGCGCACCGGGAGCGGCACCTCGCCGTCCGGCCCGACGTGGTAGCCCTTCGTATCCGGCGTCGACACGACGATGTCGACGAGCTCCGTCCCGGAATAGCGCGCGGCGGCCGCGTCGTCGAGCGCGATGCCCGCGGGGAACCCGTTCGCGACGAGCTCGGTGTACACGGGGCGCCGCCGCTCCTCGCCGTCGTAGTGCGGGCATGCGCTCCCGGGCAGGAAGCCGAGCCCGTCGCGCATCCCCTCGAGCTGCGGACCGAACGAGTCGGTGACGCCCGCCTCGAACCAGCAGATCATCCCCGCGCTCCAGCCCGCCAGCACGACACCGGATTCCCACGCCTCGCGCAAAACCGCGTCGAACCCGTGCACGCGCCAGACCGCGAGCATGTTCGCGGTGTTCCCGCCGCACACGAGGATGACGTCCGCAGCGAGCGCCTGCTCGCGCAGATCGGTCGGCGGCCAGGGATAGAACGTCAGGTCGGTGAGCTCGCCGGGGAGGAGGATCGGATCGGGATGCTGCGGGCTCGCCGTGCGGTCGACGAGTACCTTCCGGCCGCGAGCGTGTGCGAGTACGTACTCGAACATCCCCTCGTCGGGGAAACCGCCGATGCCCACGATCGTTCGCTGGTCCATCGTCGGGGGTATGACAACATTTGCGCTCATGACGAGGTACGTATACGCGTTCGACGAGCCGTCGGATGGCGGCCGGGAGCTCCTCGGCGGCAAGGGAATCGGGCTCGCGGAGATGACCCAGCTCGGCATCCCCGTCCCCGCCGGCTTCACGATCACGACCGACGCCTGCCGGGCCTACATGCGCGGCGGCGGCTTTCCGGCAGGGCTGGACGAGGAGGTCACGGAGCAGATCGCGCGGCTCGAGGAGCACGCCGGCAAGGAGTTCGGCGACGCCGACGACCCCCTGCTCGTCTCCGTGCGGTCGGGCGCCGCCGTCTCGATGCCGGGGATGATGGACTCGATCCTCAACGTCGGCCTGAACGACGAGGCCGTCCGCGGCCTCGCGCAGGCGACCGGCAACCCGGCGTTCGCGTACGACTGCTACCGCCGCCTCATCCAGATGTTCGGCGAGACGGTCGACGGCATCGAGCCCGGCCACTTCAAGGACGACCCGTCGAATCCCGAGCGCACCGTCGAGACGTTCAAGAACGTCTACAAGCGCGAGACGGGCGAGGACTTCCCCCAGGACGCGCGCGAGCAGCTGCGCCGTGCGGTCGTCGCCGTCTTCGAGTCGTGGAACACGCCGCGCGCGCAGGTCTATCGGCACACGTACGGCATCCCCGACGACATCGGCACCGCGGTGAACGTCGTGCAGATGGTGTTCGGCAACAAGGGCGAGCGCTCGGCCACGGGCGTGTGCTTCACGCGGAACCCGTCGACCGGCGAACAGGGTGTCTACGGCGAGTACCTCGTCAACGCGCAGGGGGAGGACGTCGTCGCCGGCATCCGCACGCCGCAGCCGGTCGAGGAGATGGCGGAGCGGCTCCCCGAGGCGTACGCGCAGCTCCTCGAGACGATGGCGCGGCTCGAGCAGCACTACCGCGACGTGCAGGACATCGAGTTCACCGTCGAGGAGGGCCACCTCTATCTCCTGCAGACACGCTCGGCGAAGCGCACAGCTGCCGCAGCGCTGAAGGCGGCCGTCGACATGGCGGGGGAGGGACTCATCAGCCGCGAGGAGGCGATCGCGCGCATCGACCCGTCGCAGCTCGACCAGCTGCTCCATCCCATGCTCGACCCGAAGGCGACATTCGACGTTGCGGCGCGCGGACTGAACGCGTCGCCGGGCGCGGCCTCCGGGAAGATCGTGCTCGACGCCGACACGGCCGCCGAGCGCGGCAAGGGCGGCGAGTCGGTGATCCTCGTCCGCTGGGAGACGACGCCCGACGACATCCACGGGCTCATCCAGTCGAAGGGCGTGCTCACCGCACACGGCGGGATGACCTCGCACGCGGCCGTCGTCGCGCGCGGCATGGGCAAGCCGTGCGTCGCCGGCTGCGAGGGGCTCGACATCGACGTCGAGAAGAAGACGGTGCGCCTCGGCGCCCACGAGCTGCACGAGGGCGACGTCATCACGATCGACGGCGGCACCGGCCGCGTCATCGTCGGCGAGGTCGCGCTCGTCCCACCGTCGATCAACGAGGACTTCGAGACGATCCTCGGCTGGGCCGACGAGCTGCGCCGGCTGCAGGTGTGGGCGAACGCCGACAACCCGCAGGACGCGGCGAAGGCGCGCGAGTTCGGCGCGCAGGGCATCGGCCTCTGCCGGACCGAGCACATGTTCTTCGGTGACGAGCGGCTGCCCGTCGTGCAGGAGATGATCCTCGCCTCGGACGAGGCCGGCCGCCGCGAGGCGCTCGACCGGCTCCTGCCGTTCCAGCAGGCCGACTTCGAAGGCATCTTCGAGGCGATGGCCGGCCTGCCGGTCGTCATCCGCCTCCTCGACCCTCCGCTGCACGAGTTCCTGCCGCCGATCGAGGAAGCACGCGACGAGCGGATGCGCAGCCGGATCAAGGCGCTCACGGAGGCGAATCCGATGCTCGGGACGCGCGGCTGCCGGCTCGGCATCCAGTGGCCGGAGATCTACGAGATGCAGGTGCGCGCGATCGCACGCGCCGCGAAGGCGGTGCCGGGTGCGCAGGTCGAGATCATGCACCCGCTCGTCGGCTTTGCCGAGGAACTGCGTCGCCTGCGCGACCTCACCGAGCAAGTGATGGCCGAGGAGGCGCCGGAGATCGAGTACACGTGCGGCACGATGATCGAGCTCCCGCGCGCGGCGCTGCGCGCGGACGAGATCGCCGAGCACGCGGACTTCTTCTCGTTCGGCACAAACGACCTGACGCAGACGGCGCTCGGCATGTCGCGCGACGACGCCGAGGGCAAGTTCCTCACCTTCTACCTCGAGGACGGCGTCATCGAGCGCAACCCGTTCGAGACGCTCGACCAGGGCGGCGTCGGCGAGCTCATGCGCATCGCGGTCGAGCGCGGTCGCGGAGCGAAGGAGTCGATCAAGCTCGGCATCTGCGGCGAGCACGGCGGCGACCCGGCGTCGGTCGAGTTCTGCCACGGGCTCGGGCTCGACTACGTCAGCTGCTCGCCGTACCGCGTGCCGGTTGCGAGGCTCGCGGCGGCGCAGGCGGTGCTGAAGGCCGGGCATCGAGCCGAGTACGCCGCGTCGGGCGGCTGAGGACGCGCCGTCGCGACATCGGATCGGGCCTCGCCGGCGGATAGCGGCGGGCGAGGCCCCGGATCTCCGCGAGGAGATGCGCGGTCTGCTGCCGCTCGTGCTCGCTGATCGCATCCGCTTCCTTCGGCGTCAGCACCTCGCCTCGCTCGTCGAGCCTGACGGTGTACTCGAACAGGTCCCAGGCGGCGAGCAGTGCGCGCGAGAGGCGCTTCTCTGGCGCGCTTGCGCCGTCGTGATGGCGGCGGCGCACCTCCGCGAACGCGAGCGTCTCGCACATCTCGTGGCCGCAGGTGAAGAGGTCGGCGTCCCAGACGACGAAGCCGGGCCGGTTGCAGTACTGGCAGCGGTCGAGCCGAATCGAGACGTCGCGCGCCATGCCTCCAGCGTGTTCCGCCGCCTGTCCAGCCGCATCGGGGCGGTTACCGACGCCGGCTACGCGAGCCCGCGGACCCGCCAGTAGGCGAGCGCGATGCTTGCTGCAGCAACCACGATGAGCCCGACCGCGCCCTCGAGGCTGACGCCGCCGAGCCGGCGGCCGCTCCCTCGGCGCCAGCTCGCAAAGGCGAGCGTGACGAGGATCCCCCCGATCAGCCCGCCGATATGGCCGCCGACCGAGACGTTTCCGCCATAGGAGAAGTTGAGGACGAGGTTGATGACGATCCAGGTCAGCGCCTGCCCGGCGAACCGGCCGGTCGCCTGCCACTCGAGGATCAACATGGCGCCGAGCACACCGAAGATGGCGCCCGACGCGCCGACAACCGGAATCGTCGGCGACTGGACGAGCGCGCCGGCGGATCCCGCGAGCCCTGAGACGAAGTAGAGGAGCAGGAATCGAGTCGGGCCGAGATAGAGCTCGACGGGGCGCCCGACGAACCACAACGCCACCATGTTGAACACGATGTGCAGCAGGAAGCCGTGCAGGAACATTGCGGTCACGAGCCGCCACCAGTCGCCGTGGTCGACGAACGGCCCGTACAGGATCCACTTCGTATAGAGCGAGCCGCCCGGGTTGTTGATGCCCGCTCCCTGCACGACGGTGATGAGGTAGACGACGACGTTGATCGCGATGAGCGCCGTCGTGACCCGCGCGGTGAGCACCCGATGCGGGGCGCGTACCACGTTCGGCGGCGTGACGCGGCGGCGGCCGCCGCCGGCGTGCTCGGGACAGCGGATGCCGACCGCCGCCGGCGTCATGCATTCGGTGCAGATCGGGCGTCCGCACTCCGAGCAGGAGAGGCCGGTCTCCCGGTCGGGATGGCGATAGCAGGTCGGCATGCGGCACTAGGGTAGTCGGGTGCGGGTTCACGTCGCGTTCACTCCGGGCGAGCAGACGCCCGCCTCGATCGGCATCGTCGTCGACGTGCTGCGCGCGACGTCGACGATGACTCAGGCGCTCGCGGCCGGGTATCGCCGCGTGCTCTGCTGCGCGGAGATCGAGGATGCGCGCGCTCTCGCCGAGAGCGAGGGCGACGTGAAGCTCGCCGGCGAGCGGCGGCTCGAGCACATCGAGGGATTCGACTTCGGCAACTCGCCCCGCGAGCTCGCCGGCGAGCCTGCCGCCGAGACGCTCGTCCTCACGACGACGAACGGGACGCGGCTCCTCGTCGCGGCGGCCGCGCGCTTCGAGCAGGTGCTCGTCGGGTCGCTGCTGAACCTCGATGCCGTCGCCCATGCGGCGCGCGCCACCGGGGAGGATGTCGCGGTGCTGTGCGCCGGAGTCCTCGGCGAGCTCGCGCTCGACGACGCCTATTGCGCCGGCCGCATCGTCGCCGCGCTCGGCGGCGACCACGCCGACTCGGCGGCGGCCGCGGCGCGGCTCGCCGCGAGCTTCCCGACGCCAGAGGCGGGGCTGGGCGCGAGCCAGAGCGCGCGCAACCTGCGCAGGCACGGCCTCGAGGACGACATCGAGTGGTGCGCCCGGGAGAGCGCGCTCGACGTCGTGCCGCGATTCATCCGGGCCGTCGGCCCGGCAGCGGAGGTCGCGCTTTGATTGGATTACGCCCGGGGTCGGATGGAACAGTTCGCCGGAGCACGCGCGCGGCTCGACCGCGCACAGGAGCAAACGCAGGTTCTCCAGGCGGAGTTCCAGGAGTTCGCTGCGCGCTCGCCGCACGCCGTCCGTGAGATCTACGACGCGGAGAGCGGCCGCAAGCGCGCCGAGTATCTCGTGCTCGAGGAGTTCCCGGACATGTGGTCGGCGGTCGTCGGGGAGATCGCATACGACGTGCGGTCGGCCCTCGACCATGCCGTGTACGAGCTGACCTGCATCGAGAACGACGGCCCGCTCGGCCACACGGGCTTCCCGATCTTCGAGGACGAGCAGCGCTACGACGAGCTGACGACGCGGGGCGACCCGGCGCTCGGCAGCGGGGTGTTCAAGGTGCGCGGTCTCAACCCGTATGCGAAAGCCGCGGTCAGGAGCCTGCAGCCGTTCGAGGCGCGGAAGGCGAAGCCGTTCGAGGAGCCCGCGCTCAGCCTGCTCGCCGAGCTGAACGCGGTCGACCGGCAGCGGACGATTCCGTTGTGCCGCCTGCGCTGGACCGGCAGCACGATCCGCAACCGAAGGCCGGTGCGCGACTTGCGGTTCCACTGGGAGCCGACGCTCGAGAACGGCGCCGTGCTCGCGTCGTGGACGCCGACAGCGTCGCTCGACGGGTTCGACATGGATGTCGATCTCGACTTCGACGTCGGGTTCGGACTGGGGGAGCCCGCGCCGAGCCGGTTCCAGGGGCGGCCGGTGGTCGAGATCCTCGAGCAGATCGGCGACGCCGCCGCGGAGACCGTCGGCGTGCTCGAGGCGACCGTGCGCCTGACGGTGCCGACCTAGGAGGTTTGAGACAGGTTGACAGGGGAACGCGTGTTCGTATAGAACATACGTTCCCATGATCGCCTGTCTCTCCATCCCCGGCTTCGAGCTCAAGGCGGCGCTGCGCAAGTCACCCTCCCTCGCGCTCCGCCCGGCCGCGCTCGCGCCGGAACCGGGTGGCGAGCCGCTCATCGGGCCCGTCACGGCGGCAGCCGAGGCGGCGGGCGTGCGACCGCGGATGCGCCTGGGCGAGGCGCTGGCAACGTGCCCGCGGCTCGTGCTCGTCGATCCCGACCCGGCTGCCGCCGAGCAGGCGTGGGAGGAGGTCGTCCGCTCGCTCGAGGACGCGGGCTTTGCGGTCGAGCCGGCCGCCGCCGGCGTCGCCTACTTCGACACGCGCGGGGTCGAGCGGCTGTACGGCGGGCTCGAGCCTGCGCTGCGACGCGCGCTCGCCGCCGTCGGGTCAGCCTGGGACGCGCGCCTCGGCGCCGCGCGGCGGCGCTTCGCCGCGCTCGCCGCGGCTTCCGTCTCGAAGCCGGGGCAGCTGCTCGTCGTGCGCGACGAGGAGCTCGGGCGCTTCCTCGCGCCGCTGCCGCTGACGCTGCTGCCGCTCGACCGGCAGCGCTACGAAGAGCTCGAATCGCTCGGAGTTCGCAGGCTTGGACAGCTTGCCGGGCTCCCGGGTGGCGCCGTCGCCGAACGTCTGGGGCCGAACGGCCGGCGCGCCTGGAGCCTGGCGAGAGGTGGGGCGGCCGCGCAGGTGCGCGGTCGCCGGCCACCGTCCGAGCTCGCCGAGACGCTCGCGTTCCCGGAAGCGATCGCGAACGAGCTGACGCTCCGGCGCGCGCTCGGCGCGCTCATCGAGACGACGCTCGCGCGACCTGAACGCCGCGACCGCTTCGTCCGCAAGGTTGCGCTCACCGCCGGTCTCGTCGGCGGCGGCTCCTGGCGGCGCACGCTCACGTTGCGCGAGCCGAGCGCCGACGCCGGCCGCATTCGCGTCGCGCTCGCCTCGAAGCTCATGGAGCTCCCCGGCCCGGTGACCGAGCTTCGGCTCGAGCTCGTCGAGCTCACCGAGCCCGCCGGCCGCCAGCTCGAGCTGCTTGCCGCCGGCGCCGAGGACCGTCGCCGCCTGAGCGACGGGCTCCGGCAGGTGCGCGCGAGTACCGGCTCCGGCTCTGTCTGCACCGTCGTGGAGGTGGCGCCCTGGTCGCGGATTCCCGAAACGCGCGCGCTGTTCGTACCGCGGGACGACTGAATGCGCCGCGCCCGGCGCGCGTCCAGGCCCGCGTCGACGGCACACCGTGCGAGGTGAACCACCAGCACGTTGCGACCCTGCGCGAGGAGTGGCGGGTGCTCGACCGCTGGTGGACGGAGGAGCCGGTGCTTCGCCGCTACTTCGAGGTCGTGCTCGAGACCGGCGAGAACACCGTCGTCTTCCACGACGGCTCAGGCGGAGGCTGGTTCACCCAGCGCGGCGCCTGAGGCATCGCTTGCGAGCCTCATAAAGGCCTTCCCGGCAAGGCCGCCTGCAGCGCTCTCGCAGCCGCCTCGGGATCGTCCGCGTCGCGGATCGCCCGCACGACGGCGACGCCGGGCGCGCCCGCCGCCGCCACCTCCGTGACGTTCGAGAGGTCGATGCCGCCGATCGCGAACCACGGGATCGTCACCCGCGCTGCCGCCGCCCGCACGAGCTCGAGCCCTCCCGCGACCGACTCTGTCTTCGTCGGCGTGGAGAAGACCGCGCCGACGCCGAGGTAGTCCGCGCCTTCGACCGCATCGAGCTGCGCCTCCGTCTCGATCGAGAGGCCGACGATCCGCTCGTCCCCGACCGCCGCGCGGGCCTCGGCCACCGACGCGTCCGATTGCCCGACATGGACGCCGTCGGCGCCGCACGCGTCGACGAGATCGGGCCGGTCGTTGAGGACGAAGAGCGCGCCGTGCTCGTCGCACAGGCGGCGGAACCGGTCCGCCGCGCGGACGAGCTCGTCGTCCGGGAGATCCTTGTCCCGCAGCTGGACGACGTCGACGCCGCCGCGGAGCGCCGGGTCGAGGACATGCGCATGCGCCCCGTCGAGGACGAGGTAGAGACGCGCTGTCCTGAGCCTTAACCGGGCACTCATGCGTTTCCCAGACATGAACCTTAGGGTGCCGAAGTGATCAAGCTCCTCGCTGCGCTCGCGGCGTCACTGCACCTCGTCCCGCTGCCGGGCGCGCTCCTCATCGCCGACCGAGGCAACAACCGCATGCTTCTCGTCGACGCGCAGAAGCATGTTCTCTGGCACTTCCCGAATGCGCGCGACCTCGCGAAGGGCGTCCACCTCAATTTCGACGACGACACGTTCGTCGAGCCCGGCGGAACGGCCATCGTCTCGAACGAGGAGGAGGCGCACACCATTGTCTCCGTGAACATCAAGACGCATGCGCGCACCCATCTCTACGGCACGCCAGGCGTGCGCGGCAGCGGGCCCGACGAGCTGAACACCCCCGACGACGCGTACGTCCTGCCGAACGGGACGCTGACGGTCGCCGACGCGTACAACTGCCGCGTGCTCTTCATCCGGTCGCACCGGATCGTGCGCCAGATTGGGACGACGGGCGTATGCCGGCACGATCCACCGACGTACCTGGGAGCAGTCAACGGCGATACGCCGCTTCCCGACGGCGGCGTCCTCGTCTCCGAGATCCAGGGCTCGTGGATCGACGACCTCTCCGCGAGCGGACATCTGCGCTGGGCCGTGCAGGCGCCGGTCTCGTACCCATCCGATCCGCAGATGCTCGCGAACGGGACGATCCTCCTCGCCGACTACGCGAGCCCGGGCGCGGCGCTCATCATCGACCGGCACGGGAAGGTGCTGTGGCGCTACGGCCCCGCCACGGGCTTCGGGGCGCTCGACCACCCGTCGCTCGCGATGCAGCTTCCGAACGGCGACATCGCCATCAACGACGACTTCCGCGACCGGGTCGTGATCGTCGACCCGAGGAAGAACGCGATCGTGTGGGAGTACGGCCGGCCGAACGCGCCGGGCACCGGCGCCGACCGGCTGAAGACGCCGGACGGCATGGACTTCGTCCCGCTGGCAGCCGGAAACCGGCCGCTTTGGGCCGAGGTCCACCACCCCTAGCGAGCGAACATATGTTCGTATAGCGTAGATCGGTGGCCTACACCGAGCTCCACGCGCACTCGGCCTACTCGTTCCTCGACGGGGCGTCGCAGCCGGAGGAGATCGCCGCCCGCGCCGCCGAGCTCGGCTACGACGCGCTCGCGCTCACCGACCACGACGGCGTCTACGGCTCGCTCGAGTTCGCGCACGCCGCGAAGCACTTCGGCGTCCGTCCGATCACGGGCGCGGAGGTGACCCTGACCGGCGGCGCGCACGTCACGCTCCTCGTCGAGAGCGCCGCCGGGTACGCGAATCTCTGCCGGCTGCTCACCGCGGCGCACGCCGGAACTCGGCCGAAGGAAGGCGCGGAGCCGCTGCCGCCGGCGCTCGACCAGTCGCTGCTCGAGGAGCTGCACGAGGGGCTCGTCTGCCTCTCCGGCTGCGCTCGCGACGGGCTCGCGGTCCACTATCCGAACGCGGCGGCCGAGCTCGCCCGTGCATTCGGACGCGACCGCTTCTACGTCGAGCTGCAGCGGCCGTACGAGCGCGGCGACGCACGTCGCAACGCAGCGCTCCGCGATCTCGCCGAGTCGCTGGGCGTGCAGACGATCGCAACCGGCGACGTCCATGCGCACTCGGCGTCACGCGCCGCGCTGCAGGACGTGCTCGTCGCCGTCCGCTGCCGAACGTCGCTCGACGGCTGCGAGCGGGAACGCCGAGGCAACCACGAGTGCGTCCTCGCCGCCCCCGACGACATGGTCGAGCGCTTTGCCGGCGACCGCGACGCGGTCGAGCGCACACATGAGCTGGCCGAGCGGCTCGAGTTCGATCTCACGCAAGAGCTCGGCTACCGCTATCCCGACTTCTCCGACGGTACGGACCCAGCGATCGTTCAGCTGGCCGGCATCTGCAACCGGGCGTTCGATGAGCGCTATCCAGTCGCTCGTCCAGACGCGCGTGCGCGCCTGGACATGGAGCTCCAGCTCATCGACGAGCTCGGGCTCGCCGGCTTCTTCCTCCTGCACTGGGAGGTGCTCGAGCTCGCGCGCGAGGTCGCGCTCGAGGTGCGCGGCCCCGGATCGATGCGACACCTGCTTCCGCCGGGCCGCGGCCGCGGCTCCTCGGTCGGCTCGCTCGTCTGCTACCTGACCGGCCTCTCGCACGTCGACCCGGTGCAGGCAAACCTGTCGCTCGGCCGCTTCATCAACCGCGAGCTCTCGTCGGTGCCTGACATCGACCTCGATTTTCCGCGGGACATCCGCGAGAAGCTCATCGTCCGCGTCACCGAGCGATACGGCCGCGAGCACGCGGCGCTCGTCGCGAGCTTCGCGACGTACCGGTCGCGCGGCGCCATCCGCGACGTCGGCAAGGCGCTCGGCCTGCCGTTCGCCGACCTCGAGCGGCTCGCGCGGCTCACCGACGGCTGGAATGCCGCCCGCGTCGCCGACGAGCTGGCGATGCTTCCGGACGCGCAGGAGAAGCTCGCGTCGCCGCGGTGGCGCGCATTCGCTGCGCTGTGCTCCGAGATCGGCGGCCTGCCACGTCACATCTCGCAGCATCCGGGCGGGATGGTCATCTCGACGCGGCCGCTCGTCGAGCTCGTCCCCGTGCAGCCCGCGGCGATGGCAGGGCGGCAGATGTGCCAATGGGACAAGGACTCGTGCGCGGACGCCGGCTTCCTCAAGATCGACCTGCTCGGGCTCGGGATGCTGTCGGCGGTCGAGGAATGCATCGACAGGATCGCGAGCACGCGCGACGAGCAGATCGACCTGTCGCGCATCCCGCTCGACGATCCCGACGTCTTCGCCGAGATCCAGCGCGCCGATACCGTCGGCTGCTTCCAGATCGAAAGCCGTGCACAGATGCAGACGATCCTGCGCACGAAGCCCGAGAACCTCGATGACATCACCATCCAGGTCGCACTCGTCCGGCCCGGGCCGATCCAGGGCAAGGCGGTGCACCCGTACATCGAGCGGCGACAGAAGCTCCGCGACGATCCGGCCTACGAGCCGCCGGCCGACCATCCGCTGCTGCAGAAGCCGTTGCGCGACACGCTCGGCGTCGTCGTCTTCCAGGACCAGGTGCTCGACGTCGCCATCCACCTCGCCGGCTTCACCATCGGCGAGGCCGAGGGACTGCGGCGCGCGATGAGCCGCAAGCGCTCGCATGCCGCGCTCGAGGCGTACCGCGAGCGCTTCGTCGCCGGCGCGGCCGTGAACGGCGTCGACGACGTCACTGCGAACATGGTGTACGACAAGCTCGTCGCGTTCTCCGGGTTCGGCTTCCCGAAGTCGCACTCGGCCGCGTTCGGACTGCTCGCGTACCAGTCGGCGTGGCTGCGTCATCATTACGGCCCCGAGTTCCTCGCAGCGCTGCTGAACGCGCAGCCGATGGGTTTCTACCCGCCGGCGACGCTCGTGCGCGACGGGCAGCGGCACGGCATCGAGACCCGCCCGCCGGACGTGAATCGCAGCGAGGTCGGCTGCACGATCGAGGACGGCGCCGTGCGCATCGGATTGAAGTACGTGCAGGGAGTGGGGGAGGACGACGCTGCGGCCGTCGTCGCGGCGCGGCCGCATCCATCCATCCGCGAGCTCGCGCAGCAGACGCAGCTGTCCGGCGACGAGCTGCGCGCGCTCGTCGAGTCTGGCGCCTGCGACTCATTCGGCATGCGCAGGCGCGAGCTCCTCTGGCAGCTCGGGCTCGTGCCGCGCGCGCAGACGGTGCCCGGCTCGCGGGGCGAGGAGAAGCAGCTTGCGCTTCCGCTCGACCCGACGGTGGAGACCCCCGACCTGCCGGAGCAGTCGACGTGGGAGCGCGTGCTTGCCGACTACCGCACGACGAGCCTGTCGATCGGCATCCATCCGGTCGAGCTCATGCGCCCGCACTTCCCGCCGGGCACGTTGTCGAGCGTCGAGCTGCGTGACCGGCCGAACCGCTCGCGCGTCCAGGTCGCAGGGATGGTCGTCGCGCGCCAGCGGCCGGCGACGGCGAACGGCGTCGTCTTCATGCTGCTCGAGGACGAATTCGCCCAGATCAACCTCATCGTGCTCCCGCCGGTCTACGACAGCTTCCGCGGCGTCGTGCGCGGCGAGCCGCTACTGCTCGCCGTGGGCCGCTACGAGCACGTCGACCGCAACCGGAACATCGTCGTCGACGAGCTCGTCTCGCTCGCCCCGCTCGCCCGCGAGCTCACCGAAGGAGCAGACGTCCACGGATCTTTACCCGCGGCCCATCACTTCGGGCACCGCTAGCGCGTTTACACGACATGAAACGGAAGGACGGGTTCGCACCCATCGGCTCCTACGCGGCAATCGGCGACGGCCGGACGGTCGCGCTCGTCGCCGCGGACGGGTCGATCGACTTCCTCTCGCTCCGCGATGTCCACTCGCCGGCGACGTTCGCAGCGCTGCTCGATCCCGAGAAGGGCGGCCGCTTTGGGCTGGCTCCGTCGGCGAAGTTCGACGTCGAGCGCCGGTACCTCGACCAGACGAACGTCCTCGAGACGACGTACACGACGAAGGACGGCGTCGTTCGCGTCACCGAGGCGCTGACACTCCAGAACGGCGGGCTCGTCCCGTGGACGGAGGTGGCCCGGCGTGTCGAAGGCCTCGCAGGTGAGGTCGAGATGACGTGGAGGATCGAGCCGCGCTTCGACTGGGGCCGCGTCGCGCCGACGATCGAGCGGCGCCGCGGCTCGATCGTCGCCTGCGGCGATGGGCTTCGTCTGAGCATCCACGCGTGGGACGCGGGCGAGCCCGCGATCGGCGACGACGCGGTGCAGGGATCGTTTGTCATCCGTGACGGCGAGCGTGCGCTTCTCGCCCTGTGCGCGACGGACGACGAGCCGATTCCGATGCCCGCCCGCGAGGACGTCGAGCGCCGGCTCGACCAGACGGTCGCAGTCTGGCGCCGGTGGCTCGGCGAGTGGCAGTACGACGGCCCGTGGGCCGAGCACGTCGCACGCAGCGCGCTCGCTCTCAAGCTGCTCGTGCACGCGCCGAACGGCGCGATCATCGCGGCGCCGACGACGTCCCTCCCCGAGCGGCTCGGCGGCGACAAGAACTACGACTACCGCTACATGTGGGTGCGCGACACGGCGTACACGATCGACGCGTTCATCCGCCTCGGACTGCCGGAGCAGGTGCACGAGTCGTTCTGCTGCGTCCTGCGGGCAGTGCGGTCGACGGCGCCCGACCTCCGCCCGTTCTACACGGTCGAAGGCCGGGTGGCCGAGCGGCGCGAAAAGCTCCCCCTCCGCGGGTATCGCGACTCGCGCCCGGTTCGCTACGGCAATGCCGCGGCGAGCCAGCTCCAGCTCGGGACCTGGGGCGATCTCCTGGAGACGACGTCGCTGTACGTCGAGCACGGCAACGCACTCGACTCCGACACGTCGAGCATGCTCGCCGGCTGCCTCGACCGCCTCGCCGTCGTCTGGCAGGACGAGGACTCGGGGATGTGGGAGCTCGAAGACCGGCGCCACTACACGGCGTCGAAGATGGGCGCCTGGATGGCGTTCGACCGCGGTATCGAGCTGGCCGAGCGCGGTGAGGTCGCCGACGACCATCTCGCGCACTGGCGGAAGCAACGCGAGGCAATGGAGGCATTCATCGAGCGGCGGTGCTGGTCGGATGAGCTCGGCGCGTACGTCGAGTTCGCCGGCGGAGACTCGCTCGACGCGGCGGTCCTGCGCGGGTCGCATGTCGGCTGGCGGCGGCACTCGCCGGAGCGATTCGAGCGGACGATCGACACCGTGCGCAACGCCCTCGACGCGGGAGGCGGCCTGGTGTACCGCACGAGTCGCGAGCGCGAGAAAGAAGGAGCGTTCCTCGCGTGTTCGTTCTGGCTCGTCGCCGCGCTCGCGCGCGTGGGTCGCGTCGACGATGCAGCTGCGATCTTCGAGGAGGTCCTCGACTACGAGAACGACGTCGGGCTTCTCTCGGAGCAGGTCGACCCGTCGTCAGGCGAGCTGCTCGGGAACTTCCCTCAGGGTCTGAGCCACTTGACGCTCATCAATGCTGCGTGGGCGATTGCCGATGCGCGTGGCGTCGATGCATCGGCGACGGCAAGTGCGGTATCACGTTGAACGCCGAGTTGACGAGCGCGAGGTGCGTGAACGCCTGCGGGAAGTTCCCGAGCAGGCGCTTCTCTCGCGGGTCGTATTCCTCGGAGAGCAATCCGACGTCGTTCGCGAGCGAGATGAGACGGTCGAAGAGCGCGTACGCATCGTCGCTGCGACCGAGCAGTTCGAGGCAGTCGACGAGCCAGAACGAGCACGGAAGAAAGACGCCCTCGCCCGGCGGGAGTCCGTCGACGCCCTCTGTGTGTGTGCGATACCGCAGGACGAGCCCGTCGACGACGAGGCTTTTCTCGATTGCCGCGATCGTGCCGCGAACGCGGTCGTCGGTGGCAGGGAGGAAGCCGACGAGCGGGATGAGCAGCAGGCTCGCGTCGAGCTCCTTCGAGCCGTACGACTGGACGAACGACCCGAGCTCCTGGTCGAAGCCGTGTGTGCACACGTCGGCTCGGATCTCCTCGCGGATCTCGCGCCAGTGGTCAGCGGGTCCCTCGAGCCCCTGGTCCTCGACGGAGCGGATCATTCGGTCGAAGGCCACCCACGCCATGACCTTGGAGTGGACGAAGTGCCGGCGTTCGCCGCGGATCTCCCAGATGCCCTCGTCCGGCTCGCGCCAGATCGTCTCGAGATACTCGAGCAGCACCTTCTGAAGGTTCCACGCGTTGTGCTCGATCTCGAGGCCGTGTGTACGCGCCTGGTAGAAAGCGTCCAGCACTTCGCCGAAGACGTCGATCTGCAGCTGCTCGCTCGCGGCGTTCCCGATGCGCACCGGTGCCGATCCCTCGAAGCCGGAGAGCCACGGCACTTCGTATTCGGTCAAACGGCGCTCGCCGGCGACGCCGTACATGATCTGGATGTCGGCCGGGTCGCCGGCGACCGCGCGGATGAGCCACTTGCGCCACGCTGCCGCTTCCTCCTTGTAGTCCGCGTGGAGGAGCGCGAGCAAGGTCAGCGTCGCGTCGCGCAGCCAGCAGTAGCGGTAGTCCCAGTTGCGCACGCCGCCGATCCATTCCGGCAGCGACGTCGTCGGTGCGGCGACGATGCCGCCCGTCGGCTCGTAGATGAGTGCGCGCAGGACCATGAGCGACCGGACGATCACGTCGCGCCAGCCCTCGGGGATGTCGGCCTTGCAGGCGCCGACCCAATCGCCCCAGAACTCGTCCGTTTCGACGAGAGCCTGCTCCGGGTCCAGAGCCTCGGGCAAGTCGCCGTGCGACTGATACCACGTGAGCGTGAACGGGACGCGTTCCCCCGCCTCGACGGAGAACGTCGAGACCGTGCGCATGTTCTCGCCGCGCGTGCGCGCGGGCGTCCGGAAGCACAACGCATCCGGCCCGGCGATCGCGAGCCTGGCGTCGTTGTGCCGGCTGACCCAGGGCACGATGTGCCCGTAGTCGAAGCGGATCACGAGCTCCGAGCGCATGCGGACTCGCCCGCGCAGCCCCTCGACGATGCGCACCACGTCGGGCGCCTTGCCGCGCGGCGGCATGAAGTCGAGCACGCGGACGGCGCCCTC
>DASXLN010000410.1:0-3661 GCA_036496165.1 Gaiellaceae bacterium
CCTTCAGCTCATCGTCGATCGCCGCGATGTCGGCCGGGTCCCCGGACAGCGCCGCCCAGCGAAACGGTCCCGTTCCGCGACAAAACAACGGACGGATATAGGCCGGGACGAAGCCCGGGTATGTGAACGCCTCCTCTATGCCGGCTTCGCGGGCCTCACCTCGCAGGTTGTTGCCATAATCGAAAACATACGCACCACGCCGGACGTACTCGAGCATCCCCTCGACGTGCGCGGCGATCGACTCGCGCGCGAGCCGCAAGTACTCGTCCGGATCGGACGAGCGCAGCGTCGCGGCCTCCTCCACGGAGTAGCCGCGCGGCACGTACCCGTTGAGCGGGTCGTGCGCCGCGGTCTGGTCGGTGACGAGGTCGAAGTGCTCGCCCCGCTCCGCGAGCGCGGGAACGACGTCCGCCGCGTTCCCGAGCAAGCCGACCGACAGCGCGCGCTTCTCCGCCGCGGCCGCGCGCACGCGCGAGAGCGCGTCGTCGACCGAGTCGGTCGCCTCGTCGAGATAGCGCGTCTCGAGCCGTCGCTCGATGCGGTGTGGGTCGACCTCGACGCAGAGGATCGCGGCGCCCGCCATCGTCCCCGCGAGCGGCTGCGCGCCGCCCATGCCGCCGAGACCTGCCGTGAGGATCGTCCGCCCACGCAGGTCGGGCGCGCCGAAGTGCTTCTCCGCCGCCGCGGCGAACGTCTGGTACGTCCCCTGCAGGATGCCCTGCGTCCCGATGTAGATCCACGAGCCCGCGGTCATCTGCCCGAACATCGTCAGGCCGAGCGCCTCGAGACGGCGGAACTCGTCCCACGTCGCCCAGCGCGGGACGAGGAGCGAGTTCGCGATGAGCACGCGTGGCGCGCCCTCGTGCGTCGTCATCACGCCGACGGGCTTGCCCGACTGAACGAGCAGCGTCTCGGCGGGGCCGAGCTCGAGGAGAGTCGCGACGATCGCACGGAGCGCGTCGTGATTGCGCGCCGCCTTCCCCGAGCCGCCGTAGACGATGAGCTCCTCGGGCTTCTCCGCAACCTCGCGATCGAGGTTGTTCAGCAGCATGCGCAGCGGCGCCTCCGTCGACCACTGCCGCGCGTTCAGCTCGGTTCCGCGCGGCGCGCGGATGCGCGACAGGTCGCCGCAGAGCTCGTCGACGCGGGACGCGGTCACGCTCATGGAGCCGCCACCTCGAGCTCACCGTCGCGGATCGCGACCGCGACGCTCTCGATGTCTGAGGCCAGCGAGCGGTCGTCCTTCAGCCGCGGGGAGAGCTCGCGCACGAATGCCCGCGTTGCCCGCACACCCGCCCCAGGCTCGAGCGGCGCGAGGAACTCGACGCCCTGCGCGCCGGCGAGGAGCTCGATCGCGAGCGCACGCTCGCAGTTCGCGAGCACCTGCCATGCCTTGAGGCCGGCGGCGTTCCCCATCGACACGTGATCTTCCTGCCCGGCGCTCGTGGGGATCGAATCCACCGACGCCGGGTGCGCGAGCACCTTGTTCTCGGACACGAGCGACGCGGCAACGTACTGCGGGATCATGAACCCGCTGTTGAGCCCACCCTCGCTCGTGAGGAATGCGGGGAGCCCGTCGGAGAGGTTGGGATTGACGAGCCGCTCGACCCGTCGCTCCGAGATGCTGGCGAACTCGGCCACCGCCATCGCCATCGTGTCGAGCGCGAACGCGAGCGGCTGCCCGTGGAAGTTGCCGTTCGAGACGAGCGCGTCGGCGTCGACGAGCACGAGCGGGTTGTCCGTCGCCGCGTTCACTTCGACGGAGACGGTGTAGTCGATGTAGTCGAGGAGGTCGCGCGACGCACCGTGCACCTGTGCGGCGCACCGCAGCGAGTACGCGTCCTGCACCTTGTCGCACCAGCGGTGCGACTCGATGATCGCGGAGCCCTCGAGCTGTCGCAGGATGTTCGCTGCGGAGTCGCGTTGCCCGCGCAGCGGGCGGAGCTCGTGGATCTCCGGGAGGAACGACGTCCGCGATCCCTGCAGCGCCTCGAGCGACATCGCGCACGCGAGGTCGGCAGCGTGCGCGAGCCGGCGCGCGCGCACGAGCCCGAGCGCGCAGTACGCCGCCATGAACTGCGTGCCGTTGATGAGCGAGAGGCCTTCCTTCGCCTCGAGCGTCACCGGCTCGAGACCGACGCGGGTCAGCGCCTCGAGACCGGGCATGCGCTCGCCGTCGAGGAACGCCTCACCCTCGCCGACGAGCGGCAGCGCAAGATGCGCGAGCGGCGCGAGGTCGCCGGAGGCGCCGACGCTGCCGCGGCTCGGCACGACCGGAACGACGCCGCGGTTGAGGCAGCCGAGGAGCAGCTCGACCGTCTCGACGCGGGCCCCCGAGTTTCCTTTCGCAAGTGCGTTCGCGCGCAGGAGCATCGCCGCGCGCACGATCTCGTCCGGATACGGCTCGCCGACGCCGCATGCGTGCGAGCGGAGCAGGCGCAGCTGGAGCTCCTTGGTCAGCTCTTCCGGGATCGAGCGCGAGACGAATCGCCCGAACCCGGTGTTGACGCCATACGTGTGCTCGCGCGCACCGTGCGCGGCGCGCTCGACGACGTCGCGGGCGGCCCGCATCTTCGTCCGTGCTGCGTCGGTGAGCGCGGCGGGCTGCCGCTCGACGGCGACAGACCAGACGTCGGCGACGATCAGGTCGTCGCCGGTGAGCGCGACCGGAGGCACGCGCAGACTCTAGTGCGCGCGTCGCTCCAGCTCGTCCTCGACCTCGCTCACGTCGACGCCCGCGGCGGCAAGCAGTACATAGAGATGGAAGACGAGGTCTGCCGCCTCGGCGACGACGGCGTCACGGTCGCCCCCGACGGCGGCAAGCCCGACCTCCACCCCCTCCTCGCCGACCTTCTGCGCGCAGCGCGCGACGCCGGCGTCGAGCAGCGACGCGACGTATGAGCCTTCCGGCCGCTCGGCCTTCCGCTCCGAGATCGTCCGCCACAGCGCGGGCGCGAAGCATGAGCGCGACCCTGTGTGGCACGCCGGCCCCGCCGGCCGGACGCGCAGAAGGATCGCGTCGCCGTCGCAGTCGTCGCGGATCTCCTCGACCGCCAGCGTGTTGCCGGAGGTCTCGCCCTTGTGCCACAGCTCCTGGCGCGACCGGCTCCAGAACCACGCCTCACCGGTCTCGCGCGTCAGGCGCTCCGCCTCAGCGTCCATCCAGGCGAGCATGAGCACGCGGCCGTCGGCCGCGTCCTGGACGATTGCAGGCTTCATCGCAACGCCACCCCGAGCTCGCGCAGCTCGTCGCGCAGCGAAACGAGCCGGGCCGGATCCTCGTGGAGGATGGACGCGAGCAGCGCCGCCTGCGACACCTCGAGCGCGTCGGCGATGTGGCGCGCGCCGCCGGCGCCGCCTGAGGCGATCACCGGCAGCGACACCGCGTCGCGGAGCGCGGCGAGCTGTTCGAGGTCGTAGCCCTCTTGTGTGCCGTCGCGGTCGATCGACGTGACGAGCAGCTCGCCTGCGCCGCGCTGCTCGCACTCCGTCGCCCACTCCACCGTGTCGCGCGCCGCGTCGCGCGTCGCCGCGTGCGAGCGCACGCGGCCACCCTCGGTGTCGATCGCGACGACGACCGCCTGGCTTCCGAGCGCGCGAGCGAGCTCTTCGATCAGCTGCGGACGTGCGAGCGCGGCGGAGTTGACGCTGATCTTGTCGG
>DASXLN010000411.1:0-6339 GCA_036496165.1 Gaiellaceae bacterium
CGGCGATCGACTTGTTCTTGAAGCGGACCTCGAGCGTCTCCCGGTTGTACCGCGCGCCCTTGCACGTCTCGCACGGGACGTAGACGTCCGGCAGGAAGTGCATCTCGATCTTGATCTGCCCGTCGCCTTTGCAGGTCTCGCAGCGGCCGCCGCGCACGTTGAAGGAAAAACGGCCGGGCTTGTACCCACGCACCTTCGCCTCCGGCGACAGCGAGTACAACTCGCGGATGTGCGTGAACAGGTCGGTGTACGTCGCCGGGTTCGATCGCGGCGTGCGGCCGATCGGTTTCTGGTCGATCTCGATCACCTTGTCGAACGCTTCGATCCCCTTGACGCCTCGATGTGCGCCCGGCTTGATCCGCGCCCTGTTCAGCCTGTTCGCGAGAGACTTGAAGACGATCTCGTTCACGAGCGTCGACTTGCCGGAGCCCGAGACACCGGTGACGCAGACGAACTTGCCGAGCGGGAACTCGACGTCGATGTTCTTGAGGTTGTGCTGCGAGGCACCGCGCACGACGAAGCTGCCGCGGTCCTCGTCGCGCCGGTCGGGAATCGGGATCGTGCGCCTGTGCGAGAGGAACTGCCACGTCGTCGAGCGCCGGTTCCGCTCAACCTTCGACGCCGGTCCTTCCGCCACGACCTCGCCGCCGTGGAGGCCCGCGCCCGGCCCCATGTCGACGAGCCAGTCGGCCCGGCGCATCATCTCCTCGTCGTGTTCGACGACGACGACGGTGTTGCCGATGTCGCGAAGCCGTTCGAGCGTGGCGATGAGGCGCGCGTTGTCGCGCTGGTGCAGGCCGATCGACGGCTCGTCGAGGATGTAGAGCACGCCGACGAGCTGCGAGCCGATCTGCGTCGCGAGCCGCAGCCGCTGCGCCTCGCCGCCCGAGAGCGTCGCGGCGGCGCGGTCGAGCGTGAGGTAGCCGACGCCGACGTCGTCGAGGAACGTCAGACGCTCGCGGATCTCCTTGACGATGCGGTGGCCGATCAGCTGCTCCGTCTCGGTGAGCCCGAGCTCGTCGAGGAAGCGAAGCGCGCGCGACACCGACATCTGCGTGAAGTCGTGGATCGACCGCCGGCCGACGGTCACCGCGAGCACCTCGGGCTTGAGCCGGGCGCCCTTGCACACCGGGCACGGCCGCAGCGACATGTACTCCTCGATCCGCTCGCGCTGCTGCGACGAGTCGGTCTCCTTGTACCGGCGCTCCAGGCTCGCGACGATCCCGTCGAAGGCGAGCATGTACTGCCGGCGCCGCCCCATCCTGTTCCGGTACTGGACATAGACGCGCTCGCCGTCGGTGCCGTAGAGGAAGCGGTTCTGCTCCTCCTCGGGCATCTCCGACCACGGCTTCGACGTGTCGATCTCGTACCGGTCGGCGATCGCCTGGATCACCGCCTCGTAGAAGCCGGACGAGCCGCCGACCGACCACGGGACGAGTGCGCCGTCGTCGATCGAGAGCGACGGATCCGGCACGAGGAGGTCCGGGTCGATCTCCTGCTGCGACCCGAGACCGGTGCAGCGCGGGCAGGCGCCGTGCGGCGCGTTGAACGAGAAGATGCGCGGCTGCAGCTCCGGCAGCGAGACGCCGTGGTCGGGACAGGCGAAATTCTGGGAGAAGAGCATGTCGTCTCCGTCGATCACGGAGACGACGACGAGGCCGTCGGCGAGGCCGGTCGCCGTCTCGATCGACTGCGTCAGGCGAAGGCGCAGGTCGCCCTTCATGACGAGGCGGTCGACGACGACCTCGATCGTGTGCTTGAACTTCTTGTCGAGCGGCGGCACGCCCTCCTCGAGGACGTACTGCTCGCCGTCGACCTGCACGCGCGTGAAGCCCTCGCGCCGCAACTCCTCGAAGACGTCCTTGTACTCGCCCTTGCGGTCGCGCACGACCGGCGCGTTGACGGTGAACCGCGTCCCCTCGTCGAGCCGCAGCACCTGCTCGACGATCGCGTCGATCGACTGCCCCGCGATCGGCTTGCCGCAGATCGGGCAGTGCGGCCGGCCGACGCGGGCGTACAGCAGGCGGAGGTAGTCGTAGATCTCGGTGACCGTGCCGACGGTCGAGCGCGGGTTCCGCGAGGTCGTCTTCTGGTCGATCGAGATCGCCGGGCTCAGGCCGTCGATGTGGTCGACGTCGGGCTTCTCCATCATCTGGAGGAACTGCCGCGCGTACGCGGAGAGCGACTCGACGTAGCGGCGCTGGCCCTCGGCATAGATCGTGTCGAAGGCAAGGCTCGACTTCCCGGACCCGGAGAGCCCGGTGATGCAGATCAGCCGGTTCCGCGGCAGCCGGACGGTGATGTCCTTGAGGTTGTGCTCGCGGGCGCCGTGGACGACGAGCTCGTCGGCAGCCATGGAAGGGCCATTGTACTTCAGCGAACGTGTGTTCGGAAGGGGTGTCTAGCGCTTCGGAACGCGGTGCGGGAGCAGACTCCACGCGGCGGTGTTCCGGGTGGACGGGAAGAGGTCCCGCCAGTCCTTGATCACGAGCCAGGAGCCCGCCGCGGTCGCCGCCCCCGTCGCCTTGGTCAGATCCCACGCATCCGTCAGCCCGCCGGCGAGGAGCGCCCCGAGAACGGCGAAGCCGAGCGCGAACTCGTGGATCCGGAGGCCGAACACGAAGATCCGCGGGCCGAGGCGGTGGCGTTCCAGGCGAAGCATCTCGCCAGGGTAGATCGGCAGGATCAGGCGCCCGTTAAAGCTTTGTTCAGAAGTCCGTGCATTTCGCGCGGATCTGCGACGCAACTGATCTCGAGATCGCCCGCGACCACGGTGCCGTAGCCGAGGAACCGGCCGAGGACCGACTGCTCGATCTCGACCGTCTGCACCTTCTCGAGGCGCACGGCGGCGGCGCGGCGGCGGAGGGTGCCGTGGACGACGAAGAGCTTTTCGCCGGTGAGCACGACCCGGGTGTGATCCCAGCGCCAGACGGCCGCGACGGCGCCGATGGCTGCGATGCACAGCAGGCCCGCTCCCGCAGCCGAGACCGGCCAGCCGCCGAGGAAGGCGACGGCGCCGAGCAGCGCGAGGACGAACGCCCGCCCGAGCGGGCGCACGAGCACCACCCCGTGCCTGCGGGCGTCGACGTAGACGCGCTCGTCTTCGGGTCCGCCCATGGGTTTGCACCATTCGCTGCGAGGCGACAAACCCCTCGCCATGAGCGGAACTGCCCGCCGTGCGGCCACGGCGACGCTCGTCGTCCTGTCGATCGTCGTCGCAGCCCTTGCCCTCTGGAAGATCAAGGCGGTCATCGCCTTGCTCTTCCTCGGATTCATCATCGCGGCGGCGATGCGTCCCAGCGTCGAGTGGCTGCACCGGCGCGCCCGCATCCCGCGCGGGCTCGGCGTCCTCCTCCACTATCTCGCGCTCGCCGGAGCACTCGCGCTCGTGCTCTGGCTCATCGTCCCGCGCGCGCTCACGCAGGTCGAGCAGGCGATCGGGAACGTCCCGACCACCTCGACGCAGCTGCAGCACCAAGCGAACCACTCGACCGGAATCAAGCACGACATCCTCGTCGCCGTGCAGAAGCGCCTCAAGAGGCTGCCGTCGATCAGCGACGTCGCGCACCCGGTGGTGTCGGCGACGAAGACGGCGTTCGAGGTGCTCATCGGCATCTTCTTCATGTTCGCCGTCGGCGGATACTGGATCTTCGAGCGAGACCGGACGATCGGGCTCGTGCAATCGCTGCTGCCACGACGACACCGGCGCGTCACACGCGACACGTGGCTCCTCATCGACCAGAAGCTCGGCGGCTTCGTGCGCGGGGAGCTCCTGCTCGTCGTGCTCGTCGCGATCCTGCTCTCGATCGCGTTCTGGCTCGACGGCGAGCCGTACTGGCTGCTGATCGGGACGGCCGCCGGCGTCTTCGAGGTGGTGCCGATCATCGGCCCGCTCGTGATCGGCATCCTTGCCGTCGGCGTCGGGCTGACCGTCGACTGGCAGACCGCGCTCGGCGCGGGCATCGCCGTTCTCGTCCTGCGGCAGATCGAGGATCTCTTCGTCGCGCCGCGCGTGCTCGGTCACGCGGTCGGTCTCTCCCCGCTCGTCGTCCTCGTGTCGGTGACGGCGATCGGGCTCCTCCTCGGCGGCTTCTACGTCCTGCTGGCGATCCCGATCACCGCGGTGCTGAGCACGCTCGTCGACGTCGTCCTGCGCGGTGCCGACCCGGCGGAGGAAGACGTGCCGCCGCTCCTCTTCCCGGCGAAAGACGCGGAGGGCTCGGGCTAGCGACCGGACGCGGGCTTGCGCCAGCGGCCGAACACGAGTCCGCCGAGGGTGAAGCCGAGCCCGAACGTGCCGACGGCGAAGCCGCCGATCGCGATCGCCTTGCGCCACGTCGAGAGCCGTTGCCAGCGACCGAGCGCCTCCTGCTCCTCGGTCGTGAGCGCCTCACCTCGGCGCTGCTTGCGCAATGCGCCGCCGGCCCGTAGGCCGAGGTAGAGGTCGTCGAAGATCTCCGCGGACTCGTCGCCCATACCTGAATCTATAGCCTCATTCGCCCGTGGCCGCACGCATCCTCCATGTTTCCGATCTCCACGTCGGTACACGTGAGGACCCGCAGGTCGAGGCGGCGCTCGCCCGGCTCACCGCCGAGCTCCGGCCGGATGTGGTCGTCGCCTCCGGCGACCTGACGAACCGCGGCCGCCGCGGCGAGCACGAGCGGGCGCACGAGCTCTTGCTCTCCCTCGGTGCCCCGGTGCTCGCGGTTCCCGGGAATCACGACCTGCCGTACACGTTCCCGGCGCGATTCGTCTCGCCGTGGCGCGAGTTCGAGCGCGTGTGGACGACGACCGAGCCGACCTACGCCTCTCCTCTGCTGCACGTAGTCGGCCTCAACTCGGCGCGGCCGTACCGGCACCAGAGCGGCGGCATCCGCGACGCGCAGCTGCGGAGCGCCGCCGACCGGCTCGCCGCCGCGGCGCCGGGCGCATATCGCGTCGTCGTCCTGCACCATCACATGATCGGAGCGCCGTGGCGCACGGCTCGAAAGCGCCCGGTCGCGCGGCGGAACCACGTGCTCCGCGAGCTCGTCGGCGCCGGCACCGATCTCATCGTTGCCGGGCACATCCACCAGGCGGCCGTGAGCGAGCGCCACGAGTTCGAGGTCGTGAGCGGCGACGTTCCGTCGGTCGTCGTCTCGATCGCACCCGGGCTCGGGCAGCCGCGACCGAGCCGCGTCGGCGAGGCGCGCGGCCTGCATGTCTACGACGTCGAGGAGCGGACGCTGACCGTGCGGACGCACATCTGGCGCGGCGACGACTGGGTGCCGACCGCGACGCGCGTCTTCTAGCGCGGCGGCAGTTGCCGCGCGCCCGGCCCCGTCAGCGGGCGGTGCTGGACGAAGCGGCGGTGGAGGTAGAGCAACAGGGTCGCTCCGACGATCGCGAAGACGAGCCCACCTGCGTGACCGATGAGCACGTACGCAACGACGCCGCCGAGGAATGTCCCCGCGATGCCGAGCCCGATCGTGGCCGGAATGCTCATCGGGTCCGGGCCGGGCAGTGCAAGCCGTGCGAGCGCGCCGGTGATGAGCCCTTCGACAACCAGCGCGATGATGAACCACAGCACCATGGGAGTCTCCTAGCTTCGTAGGCGCTCGAGTAAACGCCGGCGCGCGGCATCGTACTCGCCGTCCTCGAGAACGCCCGCGTCGTGCAGCTCGTCGAGCAGGCGGATGAAATGTGCCGGGTTCTCGGTCGGATCCTCCTGGTCCCCCGGGACCGGCGCGGGCCCCGCCACGGGGACGACCGGCCCGGTGCCGATGCGGTCGGGATCGATGCCCGCCCGGTGCAAACGCTCGCGGTAGGTCTCGACGCCGACGCCACGTTCCGGGAAGCGGTACGCGTCGCGCCCGAGCACGGGACGGCGTTGCACGAACCGGCGGTAGAGGACGACGAGCGCGATCGCGACGGCGAATCCCGCGGTGCTGATGACATACGCGCTGCGCGAGCCTGCCGCGTAGGCGATGCCGCCGCCGCCGAGCGAGCCGCCGAGGCCGACGAGGATCGTCAGCCATGCCGGCATCGGGTCCGGCCCGGGAACAGCGAGACGTGCGAGCGCGCCGGTGACGAACGCGGAGATGAGCACGCCCACGACCGTCCCGAACGTGACAGCGCCGACGATCACGCGGTCGCCTCGACCGCCAGCAGCTCGCGGCGAAGATCCTTGATCTCGTCGCGGAGCTTCGCCGCGTACTCGAAGCGGAGCTCCTCGGCCGCGACGAGCATCTCCTCCTCGAGCGTGACGACGAGCTTCTCGAGCTCGGCGCGGTCCATCCCCTCGACCTTCGACGCGCCGCGCCGGCGGCGCTTGGGAACGTGCGGCGCGTCGAGCGAGAG
>DASXLN010000412.1:0-2227 GCA_036496165.1 Gaiellaceae bacterium
CCGGCCGGGGCCCAGGACGCGTACCACGAGTGGTCGTCGCGGCCGGGGCCGGACTCCGCAGTGCCGGTCTTGCCGGCGACAGGAACCGGATATGTCGAGAAGACCGCCGCCGACGTGCCGACGTGCGCCGCCTCGTACAGCCCTTGCCGGATCGCGGCGACGTCGACGAGCTTCAGCTTGCGCTGCGGCTTGAACTTGATCGGCTTCGCGACGCCGCCGCGCACGATCGAGCCGGCGACGTGCGGCGTGACGACGGTGCCGCCGTTTGCGATCGTCGAGTAGGCGACCGCGAGCTGGAGCGGGCTGACCTGGAGCGCGCCCTGCCCGATGGCGAGGTTGATCGTCTGGCCTTCCGTCCACGGGAAGCCCATGAGCTTCTCGAACGTCTTCCCGGGTCCGGGCACGTAGCCGGGCGCCGCACCGGTCACGTCGATCGGCGGCGTCGACCCGAGGCCGAACTTCCGGGCCCACTGCTGGATGAGCGTTCCCTGCCGTGACGGATCGGTGTTGTAGATCCTGTCGCCGAGCCGGTAGAACCACGTGTCGCACGATTGCGCGAGCGCGGTGTGCAAGGTCATGCTCGAGTACACGCCGGCCTCGACGTTGTGGAAGACGTACCCGCCGAGGTCGAACGCCCCGGAGCAGAGGAGCGACGTGCCGGGCGTGATGATCCCGGCCGACAGCGCCGCCTCCGCGATGATCGGCTTGAACGTCGATCCCGTCGGATAGACGCCGGCGATTGCACGGTCGGTCAGCAGGTCGCGCGGATCGGTGTAGAGCTTCGCGTTGTACGCGGGGTCGTTCGCCGCGCGAACCTGGTTGTAGCTCGGGGAGCTTGCGATCGCGTAGATCGCGCCCGTCCACGGGTTCATCACGATGGCGGAGCCCCCCGTCGGGTGGTAGCCGAGCCCCTGCGAGAGATGGATGCCGTCCTGCACTGCGTTGACGGCGGCGCGCTCGAGGCGCGCGTCGATCGTCAGCTTCAGCGTCGGCAGCTGCTTGCCGCGCGGCACCTGCAGCGCGCCGGCGATCCGGCCGAGCGAGTCGACGCGCACGTGCGCCGGCACGAACCCGCCGTTCAGCACGGAGTCGTACGTCGCCTCGACGCCGGTCTGTCCGACGACCTCACCCGCTTTCGCGTGTGCGTACCTGTTCGTCGCGAGCTCGGGCTGGCTGACCTCGCCGAGCAGGCCGAGGAACTCGCTGCCGAACCCGCCCTGCGGATATGCGCGGCCGGGGATCGCCGTCACCTTGACGCCGGGATAGTCGGCGGGGCGCTCGTCGAGGAAGAACTGCAGCCCGCTCGTCGGATGCGGCATCACCACCGCGGGCGCGAACGGCGAGCGCACGACCGCGCGCTGCACGCGGACGACGAGCGTGTTCACCGGCACGTGCGCGAGCGTCGAGAAGCGTGTGAGCACCGTCAGCCCTTCCGGCGACGGATGCCAGCCGTGCGTGTCGAACGATCCGAGCGTCCCTGGGTCGGCGACGACCACGACGTGGCCCGTCGTGTTCGCGAGCAGCCGTCCGTGGCTGTCGACGATTGCGCCGCGCGGTCCGATCAGGTCGACGGTGCGGAACGCCTGGTGGGTCGCGAGGGTCTTGTACGACGGCCCGTGCAGGATCTGGATCGACCACGCGCGCAGCACGAGCAGGCAGAGCGCGACGCCGACGACGATGGCGAGCCCGCCGATGCGGACGAAGAAGCCGGGGCTGCGGAAGTACGGCGCGTCGACCCGGGAATACGGGTGGAGGCGGCGCGGAGGATTGGGACTCGAAGTACTGACGGCTGCGGCGGGAGTCGGACTACTTGAGCGGCCGCCGGCGAAGCCGGCCGGCCTCTTCTGGTCGGCATCGCAAGCGACGCCTTGGCAGTGTAGGCGGGGTTTCGGCGGGCCGCTATCCCTCCGCGAGCTCGTCCGCCAGGAGTGCCAGGGCGAGGCTCCGCCAGGCGAGATCGGGCTGCGAGCGGAGGACGCCGAGGGACGCCTCGACCGTTGGGAGGCCGGCCGCCTCCGGGACGAGCGCGTCGAGCGCGTCGCCGAGGGCCTGGCGGTGCTCGGGGGAGTCGAGCTCGCCCGCGAGCCGCTCGGCCGCGACGGATTCGTAGTCGAGCTCGCGGTGGGGATCGCCGCCGGCGGCGAGGACGAACATCGCGCGCCTGCGCGCGGCGTTCAGGTCGTCCTCGTCGATCCCGACCTCGTCGCGCACGAGCCACACGAGGGCG
>DASXLN010000413.1:0-4395 GCA_036496165.1 Gaiellaceae bacterium
AGGCGAATCGGCTCGAGCCTCTCGAGGTCTCCACGTTGCGAGCCATGGAAGAGGACGTCTCCGCGTTCGGCGAGCGCGCGAAATCGCCCAGGCGGCGAGACGAGCTTGAGCAAATGGGCGATCGGGGATTCGAACCACGGACCTCCGCCTTATCAGAGCGGCGCTCTAACCAACTGAGCTAATCGCCCGCGAGCGACCGGGAGTGTAGCGACCTCAGTGGAAGCGCTGGGTGCGGCGAAGGTACTCCTCGACGGCGAGGAGGAACGTCCGGTCGGCGGCGATCTCGGCCAGCTGGCCCTTCGTCTCGTCGTCGAGCCCGCGCTCCTGGGCGAGCTGGTCGAGGAAGCAGGGGAGCGAGCCGCCCTTCGACATCGCCGACATCCGCAGGAAGATGCGGCGGGTCTCGGCGTCCTGGGAGATTGCCTCGAACGCCTCGATGTCATCGAGCCAGTGGATCTGCATTCGCGGGCTGAACGCCGCGAGCGGCCGGGTGGATACGGGTTCGAGCTCGGGGCGCTGAGCTATATTCGGCCCGAGGTCGGGGATGCAGGAGATGCTCATTTACGGTGTGAGCTTCGACTTGGTCGGCAAGCAGCCGATCGTCCTGTTGAAGACCGCCGACGGGAACAAGTTCCTTCCGATCTGGATCGGGCATCCCGAGGCGGCGGCCATCCTCATGAAGCTTCAAAGCCAGGCGCCGCCGCGGCCGATGACGCACGACCTGCTGAGCGACATGCTCGAGCAGCTCGGCGCGCAGATCATTCGCATCACCGTCACGGAGCTGCGCGAGAACACCTTCTATGCGCAGATCACGATCCAGCAGGACGGCGGCGAGATCGAGATCGACTCGCGGCCGTCCGACGCGATCGCGCTCGCGATCCGCGCCGAGGCCCCGATCTTCGCCGCCGACCGCGTCATCGAGGAGTCGGCGATCGAGTTCGAGGGTGAGGAGATCGACCAGGACCGGCTCGACGAGGAGGTGGCGAAGTTCCGCAACTTCCTCGACGAGGTCACACCCGAGGACTTCGCCGGCCTCGAGGAAGAAGAGGACGAGGAAGAGGACTAGAGCACGGCGGCGGCGAGAGCGATGCCGTTGAACAGGCCGTGCACCACCATCCCCGGGTAGACGCTGTCGGTGCGGGCGCGCAGCCACGCGAGCGCGATGCCGAACGGGACGAGCACGAGTAGCGCCTCGACGAGCCCGTGCGCGAGGCCGAACGTGACGCCGACGATCACGATCGACGGCCACTGGCCGAGGAACGCGAGGAGCGACTGCCCCACTCCGCGGAACGTGAGCTCCTCCACGACGGGCGCGACGAGCGCAAACAGCACGACGTTCGCCGCGAACGCACCGGCGTGGGACGGCTCCCAGTGCGTCGGCGCGAGCCCCTGCTCCTTGCCGGGGCTCTCCGGCAGCGGGATCAACGACACGATCGCCTCGACGACGTAGATGGCGACGACGGCTGCGACGGCGAGCCGAGCGGCGCGCGCGATCGACGCAGGACGGCGGAGCGCGAGCAGGTCCGGTCGCCCGTTGGCGATCCACAGCACCGCGCCGAGCCAGATGACGTAGACGATGAGGCCGCCGGCGAAGGCCGAGTAGCTGTAGACGTCGTTCTGTGTCGTCGACTTGTGCGACGAGCCGACGAAGCGGGACGCGTAGTTGACCGCGGCGAGCAGGCCGACGAGCCCGGTCCACCCGGCGAGACGTGCGCGGCTCACGTCCTGATCCTAGGCTGTACGTCATGAGGCACTTCACGCCGACGGAGGCGAACGAGGAGCTCGAGCACGTTCGCCCGCTCGTCGAGGAGATGGTGGCGCGCCGGCGCGCGCACGTCGAGGCGCTCGAGCAGCAGGAGGCGCTGGAGGCGCGCATCCGCGGCAACGGCGGCGGCATCCCGCCCGCCGTCCTCGCCGACGCGAACGCTGCCGTCGAGCGCGAGGCGCGGTCGCTCGCCCATGCGGTCGACGAGATCGCCGACCACGGAGCCGAGGTGAAGGACCTCGACGAGGGGCTCATCGACTTCCCGGCGCTGCACGAGGGAGAGACCGTCCTCCTGTGCTGGAAGCTCGGCGAGGACGAGATTCGCTACTGGCACCGGATCGAGGACGGCTTCGCGGGCCGGCGCCCGGTGGAAGAGTTGGACGGGCCGGCGTCGAAGTAGGAGGGCCGCATGCCGTTCTGGCACCGCATCGCCATCGCCGCCGGGGTCTTCGCCGCCATCTGGGTGCTCGAGCGCCTCGTCGACCTGTGGCTTCGGCACAAGACGCTCCCGCCAGAAGCCGTCACGCGCTACCGCGTCCTTCGCCGCAGCATCAGCGCGGCGATCCTCGTCATCGGTTTCTTCTCGGCGCTGCTCGTCATTCCGGAGGTGCGCGCGCTGGCCGGCGGGCTGCTCGCGTCGTCCGCCGTGCTCGCGCTCGTCGTCGGCTTTGCCTCGCAGCGGACGCTCGCGAACTTCGTCGCCGGGATCCTCATCGCGATCACGCAGCCCGTGCGGCTCGGCGACCGCGTGAGCTACGCGGGTGTCGACGGCGTCGTCGAGGAGATCGGCGTCACGTACACCTTCATCCGCGCCGCCGACGGGTCCCGCCTCGTCGTGCCGAACGACAAGCTCGCGTCGGACACGATCGTCAACTCCTCCATCCGCAATCGCGAGACGTTCGCCGAGATCACCGTGCAGCTCCCGCTCACGTGCGACCTCGTCGCCGCGGTCGACGCGCTCCGCGGCGAGATGGCGGACGAGCGGACGCCCGACGTCGTCGTCACCGGCCTCGACGGCAACGCGACCGTCACGCTCCGCGCCGCCGCGGCCGATGCCGCCGCCGCGCTGCGGCTCGAGAGCGACCTCCGTCTGCGTGCGCACACGAAGCTGCGCGCGCTCGGTGTCTGGGGATGAGCGCGTACCGCCGCCGCAAGCGCCGCGAGAGCTTGCGCAAGCAGCGGCGCATGAAAAAGGTGATCGTCCTCGGTCTCATCCTCCTGCCGTTCGTGCTCGTCGCGGCGACCCTGGGCGGCGAGGCGGCGTTCAGCTCGAGCTGCAATCTGAGTGCGCTCAGGCCGGTCGCCGTCGGGCAAAACTCGGTCGTCTACGCCGCGAACGGCTCGGAGCTCGGCGTCATCCCCGCCGAGAACAACCGCACGCCCGTCGCGGCGGCGCAGATCAGCCCCTGGGTGCCGAAGGCGACGGTCGCGATCGAGGACCGGCGCTTTTACCAGCACGGCGGCGTCGACCCGATCGGGATCGCGCGCGCCGTCGTCGCCGACGTCCGTGCGGGGAAGATCGTGCAGGGAGGCTCGACGATCACGCAGGAGCTCGTCCGCAATCTCTATCTGTCGCGTGCGCAGACGCTGCAGCGGAAGCTGACCGAGGCGTGCCTCGCGATCAAGCTCGGCCGCCAGTGGTCGAAGCAGCGCATCCTCACCGCGTACCTCAACCAGATCTACTACGGCAACCACGCGTACGGAATCGAGGCCGCGTCGGAGACGTACTTCTCGCAGCCGGCCAGCGCGCTCACGCTCGACCAGGCCGCGCTCCTCTCCGGTCTCCCCCAGGCGCCTTCGATCTACGACCCGTTCGTCCGTCCGGAGGACGCGCTCGCACGGCGCGACGAGGTGCTGCACGCGATGCTCGTCAACGGTGACCTGACGACCTCGCAGTACGACGCGGCGAAAGCGGACCGCGGCCTCCACCTGCATCCGGGAACGCGCTACACGGCAATCCGGGAGCCGTACTTCTTCGGCTACGTCGAGGATCTGCTGCAGCAGGAGTACGGCACGAACACCGTGCGCGAGGGCGGGCTCAAGGTCTATACGACGATCCGCCCAGGCTTGCAGCACGCCGCGACTGCGGCGGTGACGCATGTCCTCGACCGGCCGACGGATCCCGCCGCCGCGATCGTCTCGATCGACCCGGCGAACGGCGCGATCCGCGCGATGACCGCGGTGACGCCGGGGCATCACGGCAACCAGTTCAACTTCGTCACGAGCGGTGCGCGCCAGCCCGGCTCGACGTTCAAGACGATCGCGCTGACGACGGCGGTGTCGGAAGGGCTCGACCCGTTCAACACCTCGTATCTGTCGGCGCCCTTCTACTACGCCCCGCTCAAGTGGAACGTGCAGACGTACGAGCACACGTATTCGGGCGTGGAGTCGCTCGCGAGCGCGACGGTCCAGTCCGACAACACGGTGTATGCACGGCTCGCACTCGACGTCGGCGCGCAGAACATCGTCGACATGGCGCGCAAGCTCGGCGTCCGCACGTCGGCGCTGACGCCGGATCCTGCGATCGCCCTCGGCGCGGAGAGCGTGACGCCGCTCGAGGAGGCGAGCGCGTATGCGACGCTCGCCGCGGGCGGCGTCTACTCGAAGCCGATGGCGATCACGAAGGTCGT
>DASXLN010000414.1:0-4036 GCA_036496165.1 Gaiellaceae bacterium
AATGCGGCGGACGTCACCGCGATCGCGGTCCCGACGCCCGCCGCAGGCGCGATCCGTGCAAGCGTGAACGCCCGCCATATCGCTTCCTCGCTCATGCCGGTTGCGGCGACGGCGAGGGCCGCCGCTGCCGCGAGCGGCGTCAGGAGCAGACGCGGCCTCGCGCGCGCGAGGAGCAGGAAGAGCGCGATACCCGTTGCCAGCCCGATCGGCGCAGCGTCGAGGTGCGGCAGAGGCGCGTGCGGTGGACGCGTCGGTGCGAGGACGAGGAGCGTCGGCCCGCAGACCGTGAGCGCGGCGACCGACGCGAGTGCGCGGTTCACGAGCGTCCGCCGACGACCACTGCGTACACGACCGACTCGTTGACACCGTCGGCGCCGACGAGCTCGTCCACCTGCGCGTCGTAGAAGCCGCCGAGCGGCAGCGCGGGAAGGTTCAGCGCCGCCGCAGCGAGCACGACGTTCTGCGCCACGTGCCCCGCCTCCAGCAACGCGAAGCGATAGCCGCGCAACCCGTACTTGAACCGCGTGCGGCCGAACACTGCGAGCAGCAGAATTGCCGCAAAGCCGTTTTCGAGGAGACCCGGCAGCGGGCACGCGCGCTCGAGCGCGGGCCATGGATCGCAGAGGTCGTGCTCCTCGAGCGCATGCAGACCAGGGTCGTAACGGTGGACGCCGCGGGAGCGAATCGCGACGTGGAGCTCGAGTGGGTAGAGCGCACCGCCGGACGGGACCGTCCGGCGGTGCTCGTCACGGACGCCGTACGCGGCGTCGAGGATCGTCGCGAGCTCGGCCGCGCCGAGCTCGCCGCCGAAGTCGCGGCGGCTGCGCCGACGCGCGATCGCGGACCAGAGCGAGCACGGCGGCTGCAGCGGCCGGGGCAGAGGATGCGACGGCAGCTGCGGGTTCCGGCGAACCGCGTGCGTCGCGGCAGCCCGGAGCGCGCTGTTCGTCTCGAGCCGGACGATCCCCGCCGCCTGCCGCTGCCGGAGGGCGGGATGGAGCTTCGACGCCTCGTGGAAGAGCTCGGCCGGATCGTCGAGCGCCGGCTCGTCGTCGCCGTAGAGCTCAGCGCGTACGAGCGGTGCGTGCCGAACCCTCACGGGAACGGATGCGGGTCGGGGTTGACGTCGCGCTCGTCGAAGTGCTCGTGCATGCCGAGGCGGACGGGCTCGGCGTAGAGGCGCTCGCCTCCGAGGAGGCGTGCGCCGTGCTCGACGTCGAGTGCGCAGAGCTCAGGCGCGATGACGCGGACGACGGCGAGGCCGGCGTCGCGCACGTCCGACGAGGTCACGTCGACGGCGTACGCAGAGACCCCGCGGCGTGCCAGGCGGCAGCAGATCGCCTCGATCCGATCCTCGGGCGTCGACCCACTGAGCCGCGGCAGCTGCTCGACCGCGCGCCGTCGCGGGGAGCCGTCGAGGAAGTCGACGCACGTGGCGTTGCTCGAGTCGGCGTAGAAGCGGACGTGGTCGTCGAGCTCCTCGATGTCGTCGGGGCTTTTGATGCCGTCGCCGAGCCGCGCGAGCGCCTGCGCCCAGGTGCGGACGCGCGCGGCTTCGTCGAGCGCCTTCCTGACGGCGCGCTCGGCGGTTGCGGCCGCCGCCGCGCCGACGCCGAGCACCCCGCCGCCTCGGACGACCGCGGCGACGATCGGCAGCTCCCAGACCGCGCTCAGGTCGAGCGCGCGCCAGCGGAGCCCGGTCGGGCGGAGGAACGACCGCTCGAAGGCGGTCAGCCGCTTGTCCCCGCGGCAATCGAGCATCGGCCACGAGAGCCGGGCCTTCCACGTGATCATGAAGGCGTCGCGCTCGAGCAGCTCGAGCAGCGCGGCGAGCGTCGCACCCTCGACCGTGTCGCCACACGCGAGGCCGCTGCTCGTCGTACGGCAGATCGGCGGTTCGTCCTCGTGGCCGGCGAGGTGCACGAGCTGCGCCGGCACCCACGCCGGGTCGCCGTCCGGCAGCGAACGGCCTTCGATCCACGCGAGGCGTGTATCTCGTCGGAAGCGTGCGTACGGAAACCCCGCGGTTGCATGCTGACGGTCCGAGAAGAGCGCGAACCGCTCTGGATCGACTGCACGCCGGCCGAGCTCGTTCGCCGAGGCCACGACGCACACATCGGGATCGACGATGCTGGCGGAGTACCGCTCGGCCGCCTCGCCGATGGCGGCTGCTCGCGCGTCGCGGAAACTGACGCCGGACCCTCCGCCCGTGAGGGCGTGCGGGAATGCGCTCTCGCACCAGACGGTGGCGAGCCGCACGTCTTCGGGCCCTGCCAGCGTTTCCTGCACGCCGCGGACGACGCCGACGAACGGCGAGACGAGCGACTCAAGCGGCAACGTCGCTCCATGGCGCAGGCGCCGCGCGCCGCGCCGCTGGAGAACAGGCGGGACACCGCGGAACGCGGTAGACGAAATGGCGTGTACAGCGCGGCTCCGGCCCCGGCTCGACGGCGAGCAGGACGCCGGCGCCTGCGCCGCCACATGCCTGCTGCAGTACGACATGGGCGGCGAGGCCGGCAAGCACTGCGTCGAGCGCCGGACTGCCGAGATAGTTGCCCCTGGCCGTATCGCGGACGGGCGCAATGGTCGCGTCGCGCCGCTGTCGAAAGCATTCGTGACATGCGGTCTCGCCCGGGACGAAGACCGGGCCGACCGCCGCAAGGCGTCCGTCGAAGGGCAGGACCTGCAGCCACGTCGTGCACGACTCGAGGGCGGCACGATTCCACTCGACGAGACTCGGTAGCTCGGCACTCGCCGGCACGGCGACGACGATCCCTCGACCTGGCGGTGCGGCGTTCCACTCGAGGCTCGCCACGGAGCCGACGCCGCTCGCGTGTAGCAGACGGCCGATCCGCTCGGCGGGCGGCCCGGAGCCGAGAACGTGCACGTCGACGAGCGGAAGTCGTTCCTGGATCTCGGCGATCGTCATGCCCGATGTCGCGGCAATGAGCTCCGCCGATCCGGTCGCGCTGCCGCCGGGCGCCGCCTCGGTGAGCAAGTCGTGCCCGCGTAGGAGCGAAAGCGCATGCTCGACCGCCGGCCGGACCGGCTCGCCGAGCTCGGCGACGACGTCGTCGACCGTTCGCGTGCCGTCGAGGAGCGGAAGGAGATGCGGGAGCAGGCGTTCCGCGGCCGCCCCATCGAACTCGAGCACGGATCCCGCATAGCGGAGGACGGAGCGGCCGCTGTCGACCGAGAGGCGGTACCACGGCTTGAGCAGCGGCCGCTCCACTCGTCCTACTCTCCCGCCCGCTTCGAACAGGAGCAGCAGAGGATGATCGCGATGCAGAGCGGGAACGCGGCGTAGGCGCTCCCGACTGCGGGCGACCCCTTCTCGGTGACGCGGAGGTCGAGCAGCTCCTCCGCGAGCTCGTCGAACATCGTTCGCCTCCTCCTCTGGACGACAGCCGTGCCACCGTACCGTTGTCAAGATTGACAATCAAGATGGCAGTTTCACCCATGTCTCAACGGCACATACATATGGAGTGCTTATTGGTGCAATTAGCGTCAGACGGGTACCATCACGCCGGCCTTGGCGAAAGCGCCTGCATTCGACGTGCTCGTGATCGGGAGCGGGGCCTCGGGCCTCGCTGCCGCCGTCTCCGCCGAGCGCTCCGGCGCCCGCGTCGCGATCGCCACCAAGGGATCACTCCAGTCGTGCAACTCGGCGAAGGCGCAGGGCGGCATCCAGGCGGCCTTCGGCGAGGACGACTCGCCCGAGCAGCACGCGCAGGACGTCTGGAAGAGCTCGCACGAGACGGCGAACATGGAGCTCGTCGAGGTGCTCACCTCCGAGGCGCCGGCGGCGATCCACTGGCTCGAGGAGCTCGGCGTCGAGTTCACGCGCGAGAACGGCGGGTACCGCCTGGCTCGTTGCGGGGGTGCGTCGCGCAAGCGGCTCCTGCAGGTCGGCGACCGCACCGGTCACGCGATCACGAAGGCATTGCGCGACGCAGTGGAGAGCTCGAGTGTCACCGTCTTCCCGAACAGTCCGCTGCACGAGCTCGCGCCCGGGTGGACCGCGCGCGTGGGAGAC
>DASXLN010000415.1:0-2360 GCA_036496165.1 Gaiellaceae bacterium
CTCGTTCACCTCGAGGAACTCGCCGCCGTCGATGACGCGCCGGATGACGTCGTGCATGTCGTACGGCTTGTTCGGGTTGTCCGGGACGAGCGTGTCGAGCTCCGCGTCCTCGCGGTCGCGCGGGTCGGCCGGCGTCGTGAACGGCGGCCGCTCGCGATTGTTCTGCGGGAGGAACGAGAGCAGGTAGCGCGCATCCTCGAGGCACGCCTCCTCGTCAGGCGAGGTGAAGTGCGCGACGCCGGACTTCGTCGCATGCGTCGATGCGCCGCCGAGCTCCTCGAACGTCACCTCCTCGCCGGTAACGGTCTTCACCACGTCGGGGCCGGTGATGAACATGTACGACGAGCCCTCGACCATGAAGATGAAGTCCGTCATCGCCGGCGAGTACACCGCGCCGCCGGCGCACGGCCCCATCACGAGCGAGATCTGCGGGATCACGCCCGACGCCTGCACGTTGCGCCAGAAGATCTCCGCGTACCCCGCGAGCGAGACAACGCCTTCCTGGATGCGCGCGCCGCCGGAGTCGTTGATGCCGACCACGGGGCAGCCGTACTTCACCGCGAGGTCCATCACCTTGCAGATCTTCTCGGCGAACACCTCGCTCAACGATCCGCCGAAGACGGTGAAGTCCTGCGAGAACACGAAGACCTTGCGGCCGAAGATCGACCCGTAACCGGTGACGACGGCGTCGCCGTAGGGCCGCCGCTCCATCATCCCGAAGTTCGACTCGCGGTGGCGCACGTAGCGGTCGAGCTCGACGAAGGTGCCCGGGTCGCAAAGCTTGTCGGCTCGTTCCCGCGCGAGCAACCGTCCCTCGTCGCGCCGCCGCTGCACCGCCTTCTCGCTCCCGTGGTGGAGCGCCTCGCCCCGCAGCTCCGCGAGCCACGCGAGCTTCGCCTCCGTCGTCTCGTGCGCGCCGGTCACCGCGAGGAGCCTAACCTGGCCGGGTGAGGAAGAGGCTCCCGGTCGCGCTCCAGCACGGCGAGTTCGCGCTGCTCTGGACGTCGTCGCTCGCGACCGGGCTCGCATCCCAGATGCTCGCGGTCGCGATCGGCTGGCAGGTGTACGCCATCCACCGCAACCCGCTCGACCTCGGGCTCGTCGGCCTCGCCGAGTTCGTGCCGCTGCCGCTGCTCGCGCTGCCGGCGGGGCAGCTCGCCGACCGCGTGTCGCGCCGCGTGGTCTCCGCCGTCGCGATCGTGATTCACATCGCCATCGCCGGCGTGCTCGTGGCGATCACGCTCGCGGGCGCGCACGCGCTGTGGCCGTTCCTCACCGTCGGGCTTCTCGCCGGCGTCGCATCCGCGGTCGGCAACCCGGCGTTGCGCGCGCTGACGCCGGAGATCGTCCCCATCGACCTCCTGCAGGGCGCGGTCGCGCTGCGCAACGTGGCCGGCCAGATCGGCGTCGTCGCAGGGCCGGCGCTCGGCGGCGTCGTCTTCGCGGTCGAGCCCGTCGCCGTCTACGCGACGGCTGCGGCCCTCTTCGCCGTCGCCTTCGTCTCGATCCTTGCGCTGTCGCCGCGTGCCGCCCCGCTCGTCGACCAGCCGCCGCCCGACTGGGAGAGCCTCGTCGCCGGCGTCCGCTTCATCCTCCGCACGCGCATGCTCCTCGGAGCGATCTCGCTCGACCTCGTCGCCGTCCTGCTCGGCGACTCGATCGCGCTCGCCCCGGTGTTCGCGCGCACGATCCTGCACGCAGGCCCGATCGGCCTGGGCGCGCTGCGAACGGCTCCGTCAGTCGGCGCGCTCGTCGCCGGGCTCGTCCTCGCGCGCAAGCCGCTGCAGACGCGCGCGGGGCCGACGCTCTTCGTCGTCGTCGCGATCTTCGGAGCCTCGATGGTCGTGTTCGGCCTCTCGAAGTGGCTGCCGCTCTCGCTCGCGGCGCTCGCCGTCTCCGGATTCGTCGACATGATCAGCATGAACATCCGCGCGACGACGCTCGCGGTCGTGACGCCGATGGAGCTGCAGGGACGCGTGAACGCGGTCGAGTGGGTCTTCATCGGCGCGTCGAACGAGCTGGGCGCGTTCGAGTCCGGCGCCGTTGCGTCGCTCATCGGGACGGTGCAGGCGGTCGTGCTCGGCGGCGGGCTGATGATGAGCGTCGCCGCGACATGGCCGCGCATCTTCCCCGCGCTCTCGCGCATGGGCCGCCTCGAGGAGCTCCAACCGGCATAAGGTCTTTTTCCATGGAGATCCTCTGGCCTTACGAGGACGGCGAGGTCGGGAGGTTCTACTACGCGCGCTACGACCACCCCGCCGTCGCGAAGGTCGAGGAGGCACTCGGCGCGCTCGACGGCGGCACGGCGGTGCTCTTCCCCTCCGGCACCGGCGCGGCGACCGCGCTCGCGCTCTCGCTTC
>DASXLN010000416.1:0-10070 GCA_036496165.1 Gaiellaceae bacterium
TCTACACGCGGGGAGAGGTCGTCGTGGAGCTCGACCTCGACACGGGCTCGGCCGTCGTCCGCGACGGAGCCGACGTCCTGCTCCGTGCGTGACGCGGCTTTCCGGCCGACGCACGCACACGTAACGTCGGGCGGAAGTACGAGCTCGGAAGCGCCCGGCCGGGCTGCTCGATGAGCGTCTGCAGCGTCTGCACCGCGGTGTCGGCGATCTGGGCGATCGGCTGCTCCACTGTCGTCAGCTCGGGGACGGTCCATTTGGTCGCGTCGATCCCGTCGAAGCCGACGATGGAGAGATCGTCAGGCACGCGCAGTCCGAGGCGCGCGGCTGCGTGCAGCGCGCCGATCGCCATCATGTCGCTCGAGCAGATGACGCCGGTCGGCGGATCGGGCTTTGCGAGCAGTCGCTCGAGCGCGAGCCCGCCGCCCTCGGTGCTGAAGTCGGCGGAGGCGACGAGCCCGTCGGGGTCGATGCCGGCGCCCGAGAGCGCTGTCGCCCGTCCCGCCGCCTTCAACTGCGTCGGCAGGTAGTGCTCCGGCCCCGCGACGAAGCCGATGCGCTCGTGGCCGAGCTCGAGCAGATGTTGCGTCGCGATCTCCCCCGCGGCGCGCTCGTCGACGCCGACCGACGGGACGTCGAGCGTGTGGATGGCGCCGTTGACGAACACGATGCGCGCGCCCTCGTCCGCGAGCTGGAGATAGTGGCTGTGCTCGCCGCGGAGATTCGTCATCTCGCAGCAGATGAAGATCATTCCCTCGACCCGCCGGTCGAGGAGCATGTGGACGTAGTCGACCTCGCGGAACGCGGCCTCGCCCGTGTTGCAGAGAATCGACGCGAGCCCGTCGGGTGCGGCGCGCGTCTCGATCGCCTGCGCGAGCGCGGGGAAGATCGGGTTCGCGAGCTCTGGCACGAGCACGCCGATCAATCCGGTCTCCGACCGGCGCGCGGGCGGCACGTACAGGAGCTCGCGCATCGCACGCTCGACGCGCTCGCGCGTCGCAGGCCGCACGGCGAAGCTGCCGTTGGCGACGCGCGAGGCCGTGGCGACGCTCACGCCGGCACGCCGAGCTACCTCTCGCAGGGACGCCATGTTCCCATCGTATGTAACAAGTTTCTACTGCCGGCGCAAGCCAAAAAGTACGTGGAAACCACCTTGACTTTGTTCCGGGAGGGGCATAGCGTCCCCCGCTGTTACATGCCGGTTTGCATGCGTTACACCAATGGCTCGTCGCCCGCGGGGGCGAGGGGTCGGGGCTGCGGGTCGGCGTTCACAGTCGGACCACAGGAGGGTCAAGCATGAGCTCGAGAAAGCGCATCGGCGCGCTTCTCCTTGTCGCGATCGCCGGCTTCCTCGCGGCGCTCGCCGGCAGCATCCATCCCGCCAAGGCGGCGGGCCCCACGATGACGATCTGGGTCGACCAGAACCGCAAGGACGCGGTCACGCAGCTCGCGAACCAGTGGTCGGCCAAGAACCCGGGCGTCACGGTCAACGTCGTCGTCCAGGACTTCGGCAGCATCCGTGACAAGCTCGGCACGGTCGACGCGTCGACCGCGCCGGACGTCATCCTCGCGGCGCACGACTGGACCGGGCAGCTCGCTGCCAACGGCCTCGTCGAGCCGATCTACCTGAGCGCGGCCGTGAAGAAGCAGTTCCCGGCGTACACGCTCAACGCGTTCTCGTACGGCCTCGCCGTCAAGAAGCTCTACGGCGTCCCGACGCAGATCGAGAACATCGGCCTCGTCGTCAACACGAGCCTCGTGAAGGTCCCGTCGACCTTCGCGCAGCTCGAGCAGGAGGCCCTGGCGTACAAGAAGAAGGTGCATGCCTCGTTCGGCATCGCCGTCCAGCAGGGCTCGGGGTACGACGCGTACCACATGTATCCGTTCTTCTCCGGCCTCGGGGGCTACGTCTTCGGCACGAACAGCGCCGGGAACCTCGACCCGTCGAACATCGGCGTCGCGAACAAGGCGTTCCTGAAGAACTCGGCGCTGATCGGGAAGTGGAACAAGGAGGGCCTGCTCAATTCGGCTCTCACATACTCGACGGCGCAGGACGCGTTCCTGAAGAAGCAGGCGGCGTTCTACATCACCGGCCCGTGGGCTTCGCAGGTGCTCGAGCAGAGCGGCATCAAGTTCAAGATCATCCAGATGCCGAAGATCGTCGACGCGTCGGTGCCGTTCCTCGGCGTCCAGGGCGCGATGGTCACGAAGTACGCCGACCCGCACGGTGTCGGCGGCCTCGCCGAGGACTTCGTGTCCAACTACCTGACGACACCGGCGGCGCAGCTCGCACTCGCGATCGCGAACGGCCGCTACCCGGCCAACACGGTCGCGGGCAAGAGCGTCACGGATCCGGTCCTCGCCGAGTTCGGCAAGGCCGGCACCGGCGGCGTCCCGATGCCGAACATCCCGCAGATGGCGAGCGTCTGGCAGGACCTCGGCGCCGCCTGGTTCAAGGCGACGAAGGGCTCCGGCGCGACGCCGGCGAAGTCCGCCTTCACCGCTGCGGCCCGGTCCATCGCGGACAAGATCGGCTAGCCCGCACGTCAACCGACACCTGGATGGGCGCCCTCGGCGAGGGCGCCCATCCGGAGTCTCCATGAGCACAACGACGGCACCCACCGCCGGAAGCGCGTCGCCGACGCCGACGCCCGCGCCGCTGCCACGCCTCGTCTCCGCGTTCTCGGGGACGGTCGGGCTCGCGGTCAAGTACACGCTTCTGTCGCTCTCGAATGCGCTCGCGGTCTGGGCGATCTACGTCCTCATCACGCGCCACCACTGGGTGGCCGTCGTGCTGCTCGCCGGCGCCACGCTGCTGATCGACCTGATCTATCTCGGCGGCCACACGCTGATGCCGGCGAAGTTCCTCGTACCGGGGACGATCTTCCTCGTCGGCTTCCAGCTCTTCCCGATCATCTACACGGTCGAGGTCGCCTTCACCGACTACGGCACGGGCCACATCGGGACGAAAGCGGCCGCGATCCAGCAGATCCAGACCACTTCGCTCGAGCCACCGGCGAACGGGAAGATCTACACGATGGCCGCGGCGCACGACGCGTCCGGGAAGCTCGTGATCATCCTCCAGGACCAGGCGTCGAAGCAGGACTTCGTCGGAACGACCTCGGGCCTGAAGCCGCTCGCGGCGGCGGACGTCAAGGCGGCGGCAGGCCAGATCACCGCGGCGAAGGGGTACACGCTCCTGCATGGGGCAGCCCTCTTCGACGCCGACCGGCAGCTGCAGACGTTCGTCGTGCCGGTCGGCAAGGCAGGCATCCGCCCGCAGGCGCTCACGACCGCGGTCGAGCTTGAGCCGACGCTCCGCTACGACGCGAAGCGCGACGCGTTCATCCGTCTCTCCGACGGTGCCGTCTTCCGCGACACCGGCAACGGAGAGTTCGCGCACGGCACCGATGGGCTCGAGCCCGGATGGAAGACCGGCGTCGGCTTCAGGAACTTCTCGCGGATCATCAACGACCCGCTCATCCGGAAGCCGTTCCTGAGCGTCTTCGCGTGGACGTTCGTCTTCGCCGCGGGAACGGTGTTCCTGTCGTTCGCGATCGGCCTGTTCCTCGCCGTCTCGCTCGACAAGAAGGGAATGCGCTTCCTGCGCACGTACCGGTCGATCCTCATCATCCCGTGGGCGGTGCCGGGCTTCCTCTCGATCCTCGCGTGGCAGGGGTTGCTCGACCAGTTCGGCGTCGTCAACAACAAGATCATCCACCCGGTCTTCGGCACGACCGTCCCATGGCTCGGCGACGCGAACGTCGCGAAGCTGTCGTGCATCCTCGTCAGCGCGTGGCTGACGGTCCCGTTCTTCTTCATCGTCTGCCTCGGCGCGCTCCAGGCGATCCCCGAGGAGCTGACCGAGGCGGCGCGGGTCGACGGTGGCGGGCCGTTCCAGATCTTCCGCCGCGTGACGATGCCGCTGCTGCTCGTCGCGGTCGGGCCGCTGCTCATCTCGTCGTTCGCGCTGAACTTCAACAACTTCAACAACATCTATTTCCTGACCGCCGGCGGGCCGCCGCAGGCGAACTCGGCAGTCGCCGGCGCGACGGACATCCTCATCAGCTACACGTACAAGCTCGCGATCGCGACCGGCAAGGGCCAGGACTTCGCGCTCGCTGCATCGGTGACCATCATCGTCTTCTTCATCACCGCGATCATCTCGACCATCGGCTTCTCCCGAACGCGCGTCCTCGAGGAGGTCGTATGACGACTGCAGATCTCGCCGCGAGCGCGGTCCAGCCCGTCGCGCTCGATGCACCGAGGAAGCGCCGGCCGAAGCTCGGCGAGACCTGGTGGCGGCATCTCGTCGCCATCCTCGCGTGCATCGTCTCGCTCTTCCCGATCTGGTTCGTCGCGATGGCCGCGCTCAACCGCGACCAGAGCGTCTCGGCCACCGGTTGGCTGCCGCTGCACTTCACGCTGCACAACATCGGCGATCTCCTGCACAACAACGTGAAGGACACCGGCAGCGGGAGCATCATCGACGCGCCGTTCCTCCACTGGCTGCTGAACACGTTGATCATCTCCCTCGGAACGGCGGTCGCGACGATTCTCATCTCCGCGCTCGCCGCATACGCATTCAGCCGCTTCCGCTTCCGGGGCCGCCGCTTCGGCATGCTTGCGCTGCTCCTCGTGCAGATGTTCCCGCAGATCCTGCTCGTCGTCGCGATCTACCTCATCGTCCTCAACACCGGGCAGATCTTCGGCTTCCTCGGCCAGGATCAGTTCACGGCGCTCGTCGTCGTGTACCTCGGCGGCGCCATGGGCGTGAACACCTGGCTGATGAAGGGCTTCTTCGACTCGATCCCGAAGGAGCTCGACGAGTCGGCGCGCGTCGACGGCGCCACGGCCGGCCAGATCTTCTGGGGCGTCGTGCTGCCCCTCGCACTGCCGATCCTCGCCGTCGTCGGGCTGTGGTCGTTCATCGCGACGATGAACGAGTTCGCAATCGCGAGCGCGATTCTCGTCACGACGCACCACTTCACGCTGCCGGTCGGCATGCGCGGATTCATCGATCAGGAGTACGGCCAGCGCTGGGGCTTCTTCGCCGCGGGCGCGCTCATGGCCGCCATCCCCGCTGCGGCGCTCTTCATGTGGCTCCAGCGCTTCATCGTCAGCGGGCTGTCGCAGGGCGCGGTCAAGGGATGACGGTGGTCGGCGGAGAGCGCGCCGCGGCGCTGACCGAGCCGCACCACGACGGCTCGGAGCTGTACCTGCTCGACCGCCCGGACGAGGCCGGAGGCACCGCGACGCTGCGCATGCGCACGCCGCGCGGCTCCGCCGAACAGGTGTGGCTGCGCTTCGTCGCCGACGGCGAACCGCATACCGCGGAGGCGGTCGTGGACGAGGAGTCGGACGCGGAGACGTGGTGGCGGGCCGAGCTGCCGGTCCCGAACGCACAGGTGCGCTACCGCTGGCTCGTCGACGGCGGCTCGCTCGGATACCGCTGGCTGAACGGCCTCGGGCTGCACGCGCACGAGGTCGCCGGCGCAGACGACTTCGTGCTCGCGCTCGACCCCGGCGCGCCGGCGTGGCATGCCCGCTCGGTCGTGTACGAGATCTTCCCCGACCGGTTCGCGTCCTCCGGTGCCGCCGCGTCGGCGCCGCGGCCCGACTGGGCCGTACCCCGCGACTGGGACCGCCTCCCGGAAGGGCGCAGCCGCAACACGTCGCGCGAGCTGTACGGCGGCGACCTGCGCGGCGTCGAGCAGCACCTCGACCACATCGACGCTCTCGGCGCGAACGTCATCTACCTGACGCCGTTCTTCCCAGCCCGGAGCACGCACCGCTACGACGCCTCGAGCTTCGAGACCGTCGACCCGCTTCTCGGCGGTGACGACGCGCTCCGCTCGCTCATCGCCGCCGCGCACGGGCGCGACATGCGCGTCCTCGGCGACCTGACGATGAACCACTGCGGCGCAGGCAACGACTGGTTCCTTCGCGCGGAGGAGGACGCGTCTGCGCCCGAGCGCGAGATGTTCTTCTTCGACGGCTCGTCGCCGCTCGGGTACGCGTGCTGGCTCGGCGTCCGCTCGCTGCCGACGCTGAACTGGACGTCGCGGGAGCTGCGCACGCGGATGGACCGCGTCTTCCGGCGCTGGCTCGACGAGGGCCTCGACGGCTGGCGCATCGACGTCGCCAACATGGTCGGTCGCTACGGGCTGCTCGACATCAACCACGAGGTGGGCGCGTGGTCGCGCGAGCGGATCGGCGGCCGCCTGCTGATGGCGGAGCACGGCCACGACTACCGCCCCGATCTCGACGGCCGCGGGTGGCACGGCGTCATGAACTACGCCGGCTTCCTCCGCCCGACGTGGTGGTGGCTGCACGGCGGCACACTCGAGACCGACGTCTTCTCGGAGACGCCCGCCCCCGCGTACGCCGGCCACGCAGCAGTCGCCGCGATGCGCGCGTTCCGCGCCGGCGTCTCGTGGGACGCGATCGTCAACTCGTGGACGTTGCTCGACAGCCACGACACCGCGCGCTTCCGCACGGTCACCGCTTCGCGCGCGAAGCACGTCGTCGGCATCGGCATGCAGATGACGACCCCGGGCGTCCCGATGATCTTCGCCGGCGACGAGGTCGGCCTCGAGGGCGAGTGGGGCGAGGATGCGCGCCGCACGATGCCGTGGGGAAGGCAGGAGTCGTGGGACGCCGAGCTGCTCTCCGCGTTTCGCACGCTCATCGCGCTGCGACGCTCGAGCGACGCGCTCGCCTACGGCGGCATGCGCTACGTCCACGTCTCCGACGACGCGATCGCTTACGTGCGCGAGGCGCGTGACGAGCGGCTGCTGTGCCTTGCGGCACGGGCCGCGCACGATCCCATTCGCGTTCCCTTCACCGAGCTGGAGACCCTGTACGGCGACGACGCGCGCGACGGCGTCCTGCCCGCCGACGGCCCCGCGTTCCACGTCTGGAGGATCAATGGCTGATGTCGTTTTTCAGGCCGTCGACAAGGTCTACGAGAACGGCTTCCACGCCGTGCACGAGCTGTCGCTCGACATCACGGACGGGGAGTTCCTCGTCCTCGTCGGACCGTCCGGCTGCGGCAAGACGACCGCGCTGCGCATGGTCGCCGGGCTCGAGGAGATCACCGGCGGCAAGCTGCTGATCGGCGACCGCGTCGTGAACGACCTGACGCCGAAGGACCGCGACATCGCGATGGTCTTCCAGAACTACGCGCTCTATCCGCACCTGTCGGTGTACGAGAACATCGCGTTCGGGCTGCGCCTGCGCAAGGAGTCGAAAGACGAGACGCACCGGCGCGTGACGTGGGCGGCGCAGATGCTCGACCTCACGCCGTATCTCGACCGCAGGCCGAAGCAGCTGTCCGGTGGCCAGCGGCAGCGCGTCGCGATGGGCCGCGCGATCGTGCGCCAGCCGCAGGTGTTCCTCATGGATGAGCCGCTGTCGAACCTCGACGCGAAGCTGCGCGTGCAGATGCGCGCCGACATCGCGAAGCTCCAGCACGATCTCGAGACGACCACGATCTACGTCACGCACGATCAGATCGAGGCGATGACGATGGGCGACCGAGTCGCGGTCATGCGCGATGGTGTCCTCCAGCAGGTGGGCGCTCCGCAGGAGCTGTACGACCGGCCTGCCAACCAGTTCGTCGCAGGCTTCATCGGCTCGCCGCCGATGAACCTCCTCGAGGCGGGCGTCACCGTCAACGGCGGCGTTTCGCTCTCGCTCGGCGGCACGAGCATCCCCGTCCCCGACGAGGCGCTTGTCGCGTATCCGCAGCTGCGCGGCGCGAACGGCCGCACGATCGTCGCCGGCATTCGCAGCCAGAATCTCCACCCGGCGTCGGAGCGGCCCGACCTGCCGACGCTGGACGCCGAGGTCGAGCTCGTCGAGGCGCTCGGAAGCGAGTCGATGGTGTATTTCAAGATCGATGCGTTCGCGATCCGCGAGGGCCAGCACGAGGAAGTCGCGGAAACGCCCACGAGCGCAGAGGGCATCGTCGCGGCCAGGCCGAACCTCGTCGCCGAGTTCCCCGCTCATACCACCCTGCGACTGACCGAGCAGATCCCGGTCGCCGTCGACGTCGCGCGCATGCACTTCTTCGACGGCGAGACCGGTGCGCCGCTGCGCTAGCGCGATCGCCGTCGCGATCGCGCTCGGCGTTGCGGGCGCCAGCTCCGCCGGTACCAGTCCGTCACTCGCGCGCCTCGCGGTCCCGGCGCCGGACTCGTCGCTCGCGACCGACCGGATCTACTTCGTCATGACCGATCGGTACGCGAACGGCGACCCGGCGAACGACAGCGGCGGCCTCAAGGGGACGACGCAGATCACCGGCTACGACCCGACCTCGACGGCGTGGTGGCACGGCGGCGACCTCAAGGGCCTCACCGGCGGCTGCACCGACCCGAAGCACGGGCTCGAGCGGATCAAAGATCTCGGCTTCAACGCGATCTGGATCACGCCCGTCGTCGTCAACCAGGTCTCGCAAGGAGACTCCGGCGGCTACCACGGCTACTGGGGGACGGACTTCACGCGCGTCGACCCGCATCTCGGCACCGACCGGGACTACGTCGACTTCACGACCTGCGCGCACAGCCTCGGGATGAAGGTGATCCTCGACGTCGTCGTCAACCACACGGGCGATCTCATCCAGGACGGCTCGACGTACAACGGTGCGCCGTACCGCGACTGCCACGGAAAGATCTTCAACCCCGTGAAGTACGTCGGCGGGAAGACGTTCCCGTGTATGAGCGCTTCGAAGATGCCGAACGTCCCGTTCATCCTTCCGGGCCTCGCGCATGCGAAGAAGCCCGCGTGGCTGAACGACCTGACGAATTACCACGAGCGCGGCCCGGTCGATTTCTCATCGTGCAGCCAGGCCTGCTACGAGCAGGGCGACGTCTTCGGCCTCGACGACCTCTTCACCGAGAAGCCTGCGGTCGTGAGCGGTCTTACGCAGATCTATGCCGACTGGATCAGGAAGGGGAAGCTCGACGGCTTCCGCGTCGACACCGCGCGGCACCTCAATGCCGGCTTCTGGCGGCTGTGGGACCCGAAGATGATCGCCGCGGCGAAGTCGGTCGGCGTGAAGGACTTCCAGATCTTCGGCGAGGTCCCGATCAACGACACGATCGAGCAGTCGACATACGTGCGGGACCGCGGCTTGCCGAGCGTGCTCGACTTCCCTTTCCAGGATGCGGCGACGGGGTACGCGTCGGGCGGCTCGAGCGCGCTCGCGATGCTCCACCGGCTGCAGGACGACGACTACTACCGCACAGCCAACGGCGTCGACCCGACGCCGCCGACGTTCCTCGGTAACCACGACATGGGCCGCGCCGCATACGAGATCTCGACGCAGGGCGGCGGGCTCACCGGGGTCCCGCTCCTCGCGCATCTCGAGCTCGGCTACGACCTGCTGTACCTCCTGCGCGGCGCGCCGGTCGTCTACTACGGCGACGAGGTCGGGATGATCGGCACGGGCGGCGACCAGCAGGCGCGCCAGGACATGTTCCCGACGCAGGTGTCCGACTGGCAGACGCAGCCGCGCGCAGGCTCGCCACCGATCGGCAAGGACTCGTCGTTCGACGTGACGACCAACCCGATCGAGGACGAGCTGAAGCTGCTCTCCAGGCTGCGCGAGGAGAACCCGGCGCTCGCGACGGGCTGGACGATCCCGCGTTACGCAAAGGGGGCCGTGCTCGTCGTCAGCCGCATCGACCCGGCGACGAGGCGCGAGTACGTCGAGGCGTTCAACAACGGCTCGACCGGCGTGAAGGTGAGCGTGCAGACGTCGACGACTGGGAGCTGGACGACGCTTCTCCCGGCCGGAATCCCGGCATCGACCTCGACCGAATCGGGCCGCCTCGACGTCGTCGTCGGTGCCGACAGCGCGACGCTGCTGAAGGCGGACGGCGCCGTCTTCTCGGCGCCGGCGCCGAAGCCGAAGCTCACCGTGGGCACGGACCTGCTGAGCGGTCTGTCCGTCGCGACGGCGACGGTGCCGGGCAACGCACCCGTCAGCGTCGCGTTCGCCTTTCGCACCGGCTCCGGCGCGTGGCACCGGATCGACGTCGACACGTCGCCCCCGTTCCGTGGCTTCC
>DASXLN010000417.1:0-7180 GCA_036496165.1 Gaiellaceae bacterium
CGACGAGCTGGAGAGCCGCCTCAGCGCGCTCGAGCGGAAGGTCGAGAAGCTCGCGAAGGACGCCGGCGGCTCGTCCGCCCCGCGTTCGACGAAGACCAAGTCGTAGCGACGAGCGCACCGGCCAGGAGCAGTCCGCCGGCGATGTCGGATGGGACGTGCTGGCCACCGACGACGAGCAGCGCCACGCACCCCGCGGCCCACGCGGCCGTCCACCGCCCGGCCCGCGGCCATGCCGACGAGACCGCCGTCGCGATCAGCATGGTGCGGATGGTGTGCCCGCTCGGATACGACGCATCGAAGCCGGTGAGATGCGCTCCGTTCGCGTACAGCGCCGGCCGGGTCAACGTCGCCTTCGTCAGGACCTCGACGACGTTGCCGGCGACGTAGGCCGTCGCAAGGGCGACTCCTGCACGGCGGCCGAGAACGACGCATGCCGCCGCGACGATGACTGTCGCCGGCGTGAACGATGCCGGCGACGTCACGAGCTCGGATGCGATGTGCAGGACGCCGTGCCAGTGCACGCCCCAGAGCGGAATGACCGCGTCGGCAAATGTCGACTTGCCGTTGAAGTACGCACCGGGCATGACGTGGTCGATGGCCCACTGGTCGATCGAGGTGAGCGCGCCCGCCGCGACGAGGCCCGCGAGCGCTGCGTACCCCGCGGCGAACGCCGCCGCGCTAGCGCGGGACACGCACTCGCAGCGCGCCGGGCACGATCTCGAACCGCGCCGGCGTCGTTCCGACCTGCTCGCCGTCGAGCTCGATCGGGAGCGTCTCCGCACCACTGACGTCGACGACGCGCGCGCGCTCGAGCTCGACCTTCGGATGCGCGAGGTGCGTCCCGCGATAGAGCTTCGGCGCCGTTGTCGCGAAGTCGAGCTTCGTCACGTCGCCGATCAAGAGGACGTCGAACAGGCCGTCGTCGGGACTCGCCTCCGGAGCGAGCCACATCGCACCCCCGTGGTACTGGCCGTTCGCGACGATGACGTCGTGCATGCGCGCCGAGCGGCGCACCCCGTCGAGCTGAACGTCGATCACGGTGTTCTGCCAGGCGAGAAAAACGCGAGTGAGCGCGTAGAAGAACGTCGCCTTCCCGCCGAGCGCCTTCGACATCCCGTTCGCACGCTGCGCGACTGCGGCGCTCATGCCGACGCTGCCGACGTTGACGACGTACCGCTCCGCGACGTCGCCCGCCCATGTCCGGTACGTGACTCGGCCGACGTCGATCGTTCGAGCGCGCCCACTGACCGCGGTTCGCACAGCGTCGTCGAACGCCGTCGGGATCCCGTACGTGCGGACGAAGTCCATGCCGGTGCCGAGCGGGATCGTCGCAAGCTCGGGGCCGGCGCCCGCGCGCATGAGCCCGTTCACGGTCTCGTTCAGCGTCCCGTCGCCGCCGACGGCGACGACGAGATCCGCGCCGTCGCGCGCAGCCCGCTCCGCGAGCTCGATCAGATGACCGGGACGCTCGGACATGAGCGTCTCACCCGTCAGTCCGAGGACGGACGCGCGGTGCGCGAGCTCCGGCCAGCGCTTCCCGGTGACGCCGTTGTCCGACGCCGGGTTGACGAGGAAGACGGTGCCGCTAATCGGCGGTGACCGTCGCGAGGCCGACGCGCGTCATTCGGTCGACGGCGGCGCGGAGATCGTCGTCGCTGATGCGCGTGAACTCGCCCTCGACGACGATGTCGCTGACGGTGAGCAGGCAGCCCGCGTGCACCTTGCGCAGCGCGCCGAGCGTGAAGAGGATCGCGGCTTCCATCTCGACGCCGAGGATCCCGCGGTCCGACCATCGCTGGTACTGGCCGCCGTCCGGGTTGTAGAACACGTCGCTCGAAACGACCGGCCCGACGTGGATCGGCTGGCCGATCTTCTTCGCAGCATGGACGGAGGCATGCACGAGCTCGAAGCTCGCAGTGGGGCAGTGCGGCTCGCGGACGTACGTGTGCGTCGTCCCGTCCTGCGCCACCGCGCTGATCGCCACGATCATGTCGCCCAGCTGATGGTGCGGCTGCAGCCCGCCGCACGTGCCGACGCGCAGGATCTTCTTGCAGCCGAGCATGACGAGCTCCTCGATCACGATCGCGGCCGACGGGCAGCCCATGCCGGTCGCCTGAACCGAGACGGGCTTGCCCTCCCACGTTCCGCGAAAGCCGAGCATTCCCCGTTCGGAGTTCGTCTGGACGACGTCGTCGAGATACGTCTCGGCGATGTATTTGGCGCGGAGCGGGTCTCCGGGGACGAGACACGCCTCGGCGTAGTCGCCGGGCTCGGCGCGGATGTGAATTGGCATGACGCCAACCCTAACCTGGGATGATCGGGGCGTGGTCGCCGTCGATCCGACCCTCGACGAGATCCTCGCGTTCTGCGCCGGCGAGCCGATCGAGCGCGTGTTCCTCGAGGACATCGCGCGACGCGGGCTCGGCCGTTTCTCCGCGCTCGCGACAGGTGGGAAGCTGTCGGCGCTCTGCCACGTCGGCGCGAACGTCGTGCCCTCGGGCGTCGGCTGCGCGGCCTTCGCCTCCGCCGTCGTGCGCGGGCAGCCGAGGATGATCATCGGCGAGGAGCGCGCGGTCGACGAGCTGTGGTCGGAGGCGCAGCCGGGGATGCCGCGGCCTCGCGACGACCGGCCCGGCCAGCCCGTCTACGTCATCGACGCGCCGCCGCCGGCCGGCGAGACGGGGCTCCGCGCGGCGACACTCGCAGACCTCGACCTGCTCGTCCCCGCATGCGCGGCGGCGCACCGCGAGGAGATCGGGATCGACCCGATGCGCCGCGACCCGGACGGCTTCCGCTGGCGGACGCGGATGCAGGTCGAGGACGGGCGCTCGTGGCTCTGGCTCGAGGACGGCGCCATTCGCTTCAAGGCCGAGGCGTCGGCGTGGACGCCGGCCGCGGTCCAGCTGCAGCAGGTCTGGGTCGACCCGCAGGAACGCAACCGCGGGTACGCGCAGCGCGGCATGCGCGACCTCTGCCGGCTCCTGCTCGAGCGCGTTCCGTCCGTGTGCCTCTTCGTCCGTCCCGAGAACGACATCGCCATCCACGTGTACGAGGCGATCGGGATGCGGCGGACGATCTCGTACCGCTCGCTCATCTTCTGATCGATTTACGTGCGGCTTACGCGCGAAGCGTTGTCCGTTTACAAAACGGGCGGAGTGTCCGCGCATGCTCCTGCGGCGCATCGTCCTTCTGGTGGCGACCCTGCTCGCGTCCGTTGGCTCGGCCGGCGCCGCCCCCGGGCTCCTCCTCGGCGTCGACGACGACTCGCTCAAGTGGTATCCGGAGACGAGCTCGCTGCTCTCGGTCTACGGCCAGCTCGGCGCCGGTGCCGTTCGCGTCACGCTCGACTGGACCCCGGGCGAGTCGTTCCCGAGCGGAACGGAGCTGACGGAGCTCCAGCGCGTCGCTGGTGCGGCGCGGCGTGTCCGCGTCGTCCTCGCGGTCTCGGGGAGCGCGTCGGCGCCTCCGGTCGACGAAGCCGGACGAGCCTCGTTCTGTGGCTACGTCTCGAACGTCGTCCGTCACGACCCGTGGATCCGCGACGTCGCTCTCTGGACGGAGCCGAACTCCTCGACGTTCTGGCGGCCGCAGAAGGGCGCGGCGGCGGCGTACGAGGCGCTGCTCGCGACGTGCTGGGACGACCTGCACGCCGCAGTCGCAGGTGCGAACGTGATCGCGACGAGCGCGCCGCACGCCCACGCCGGCGACTGGTATCGCGCACTCGGCAAGGCGTATCGGGCGAGCGGGCGGACGCTGCCGATCTTCGACACGATCGGCCACAACGGCTATCCGAACGACTCGGCCGAGGCGCCGGGGGCGATGCACGCGAAGGGCTCGATCGACGAAGGCGATCTCGGACGCCTGCTCGCCGCGATCCGCACAGGGTTCGCCGGCACCGCCCAGCCACTCCCGGGCGACGGCGGCGTCACCGTCTGGTACCTCGAGGACGGCTTCCAGTCGCATCCGCCGGCGTTCGTCGAGGCGCTCTACTCCGGCCGGGAAACGGACAAGCATGCCGTCGACGAGCAGACGCAAGCCGCGCAGCTCACCGCCGCGGTCGAGCTTGCGTACTGCCAGCCCGCCGTCGGCGGATTCTTCAACTTCGAGCTGCGCGACGAGGCGTCGCTCGCCGGCTGGCAGTCGGGCCTCGTGAGGCCCGACTGGAGCGGCAAGCCCGCGTTCTTCGCGTACCAGCAGGCGATCGACGCGGTCCGCGCCGGGACGATCGACTGCGGCGGGAGGTAACACTTCCCGTGTGGAGCTGCACGACCGCGTCGAAGCCTTCATCCGCACGCACGACCTGATCGAGCCCGGCGGCTACGTGACGTGCCTCGTCTCCGGCGGCGCCGACTCGACGTGCCTCTGGCACGCGCTCGGCTCGCTCGGCTATTCCGTGTCCGCCTTGCACGTCAACCACAAGCTGCGCGGCGCGGAGTCGGACGAGGACGCGCGCTTCTGCGCCGACGTGCTCGGTGCCCAGGTCGTCGAGATCGACGGCGCGGGAAAGAGCGAGGCCGAGCTGCGCGAACAGCGGTACTCCGTTGCGCGCGACCGGCTCCGCGCCACCGGCCACACCGCGTCCGATCAGGTCGAGACGATCCTCTACCGGATCGCCTCGCGCGGCGCGGCGACGGGGATCGCGCCGTCGCGGCCGGACGGCGTCGTGCATCCGCTGCTCGTCGTCTGGCGCGGCGAGGCGCGCGCGTACTGCGAGGCTGCCGGGCTCGCGTTTCGCAGCGACTCGTCGAACGCCGACACGAAGCGCGGCCTGATCAGGGACGAGATCCTGCCGCTCCTCCGGCGGCTCCATCCGCACGCGGACGCGAACATCCTGCGCGCGCTCGATGCGCGCGACACCCTGCCGCCGCAGCTCGCCGAGCTGCTCGCCTCGCCCGCGGGCTCGAGGCGCGTCGACCTCGGCGGCGGCGTGATGGCGGTCCGGGAGTACGACCGGCTCTGGCTCGAGCGCGGGCCGGTCGATCTGGACGGCGAGGTGCGCTGGGGCGAGTGGGTGATCCGCTCGCGCGTGGAAGGGCTTAAGGTACGAGGATGGCGTGCCGGCGACCGGCTCGCCGGCCGTCGCAAAAAGATCCAGGACGTATTCGTGGACGCCAAGATTCCCCGTTCAGAACGCGAGGCATGGCCACTCGTCGTCCGCGGGGACGAGGTCGTCGCCATTCCCGGCATCGTCGAGCACCCGGACGTGGACGTTGAACGCGACTGAGCTCGAGCAGGCCGTCACCGAGATCCTCATCGAGTCGGACTCGCTCCGCCAGCGGGTCGCCGAGCTCGGGGAGGAGATCTCCGCCGACTACGCCGGTCGCGATCTCCTGCTCGTCGGCGTGCTCAAGGGCGCCGTGTTCTTCATGGCCGACCTCATGCGCCATCTGACGATCCCGTGCGAGATCGACTTCATGGCGATCTCCAGCTACGGCGACTCGACCGACTCGTCCGGCGTCGTGCGCATCCTCAAGGATCTCGACATCAACATCGAGGGCCGGCACGTCCTCGTCGTCGAGGACATCATCGACTCGGGCCTCACGCTCTCGTACCTGATGCGGAACCTCGAGGCGCGCGAGCCCGCCAGCCTCGAGGTCTGTGCGCTCCTGACGAAGCCGGAGCGCCGCGAGATCGACGTGCCGGTGCGCTACGTCGGCTTCGAGATCCCGAACCGGTTCGTCATCGGCTACGGCCTCGATTTCGCCGAGCGATACCGGAATCTGCCCTACGTCGGCGTCCTCGACCCGGCCAGGATCCCCGAAGGGTCGTAACCGTCCAGCGCGAAAAGCCGATAACCAGGTAGACGCTGGTACCCTGCCTGGGAGGCCTCTCGCGTGAATCGATTCTTCCGCAGCGCGCTCTTCCCGCTGATCATCATCGCAGCGCTCGTCTGGCTGGCCCTGCAGACGCTCGGCAGCCACGGGACGAAGACGACCCAGGCCACGACCTCGAAGGTCTACAGCATCATTCGCACGCATCCGGCGGAGATCGCCGAGCCGGTCACGGTCGACCCGAACAAGCAGTCGCTCACGCTCACCACCACGAGCGGGCAGAAGCTGAGCGTCCACTACGCCTCGCCCGAGGCGGAGGCGCAGCTCGAGCAGACGATGGTCGCGCACAACGTGCCGTTCAACTCCAAGGGAGTGGGCGGGTCGCCGTGGTGGTCGATCCTCACGAGCCTGCTGCCGTTCGTCCTCCTGTTCGGGTTCTGGATCTTCCTGATGAACCAGGTGCAGGGCGGCGGCTCGAAGGTGATGAGCTTCGGCAAGTCGCGCGCGAAGCGGATGACGCCGGACGCGCCGAAGATCGGCTTCAAGGACGTCGCCGGCGTCGACGAGGCGGTCGAGGAGCTGCAGGAGATCAAGGAGTTCCTCGAGAACCCGAAGAAGTTCCAGGCGCTGGGCGCGCGCATTCCCAAGGGCGTGCTGCTGTACGGGCCTCCCGGCACCGGCAAGACGCTCCTCGCGCGCGCCGTCGCGGGTGAGGCGGGTGTGCCGTTCTTCTCCATCTCCGGCTCCGACTTCGTCGAGATGTTCGTCGGCGTCGGCGCCTCGCGCGTCCGCGACCTCTTCGAGCAGGCCAAGCAGGCATCTCCGTGCATCGTCTTCATGGACGAGATCGACGCGGTCGGCCGCCATCGCGGCGCCGGCCTCGGCGGCGGTCACGACGAGCGCGAGCAGACGCTGAACCAGCTGCTCGTCGAGATGGACGGCTTCGAGATGAAGGACAACATCATCCTCATCGCGGCGACGAACCGTCCCGACATCCTCGACCCCGCGCTGCTCCGCCCGGGTCGCTTCGACCGGCAGATCGTTGTCGACCGGCCCGACCGCATCGGCCGCCGCCGGATCCTCGAGGTGCACACGAAGGGCAAGCCGCTCGCGCCCGAGATCGAGCTCGACACGCTCGCCTCCGGTACGCCGGGCTTCACGGGCGCGGACCTCGCGAACCTCGTGAACGAGGCGGCGCTGCTCGCAGCGCGCCGGGGCAAGAAGATCATCGAGCAGGACGAGCTCGAGGAGGGAATCATGCGCGTCATCGCCGGCCCGGAGAAGAAGGCGCGACTGCTCTCCGAGCACGAGCGCAAGATCACCGCGTATCACGAGATGGGCCACGCGCTCGTCGGCAACTACCTCGAGCACACCGACCCGGTGCACAAGATCACGATCGTGTCGCGCGG
>DASXLN010000418.1:0-19195 GCA_036496165.1 Gaiellaceae bacterium
CCCGCAAGCTGCGCGTGCGTGACCGCGAGGTCCTCGCGCGCGGCGGTGATCTGGCGGCCGCCGCCGTCGACGAGGGCATTGCTCAGGACCCAGTCACCCGTCCCGAGGCCCGAGTCGGTCGCGAGCACGGCGCGATGGAGCGGCGCGAGGAAGTGCGGACGCACGAACTCGATGACGAGGAAACGCGCCGCGCCGAACGCGATCAGCGTCGCGCTCATCGCGGCGACCGTCCGCCGGAAGACGAGGCCGGCAAGCACGCCGAGTGCAAGCGCAAACAGCGCGTACGCAGGAACGACGAGCCCTTCGACGTCGAAGCTGCTCGGGCCGATCCGCCCCTCGAGGGTGTCGTAGGGCGCGCGCCACCACATGACGATCGCGCTGGCAGCGGCGCCCGCGAGAACGACGCCGATGGCAAGCAAGGACGTCTTCGAGAGCAGCCAACGGCGGCGCGTTACGCCCTGCGTCCAGGCGAACCGGTACGTGCCGAGCTCGAGCTCGCGGGCGAGCAGTGGCGCGCCGACGAAGAGCCCGGCGAGCACAGGCAGCACCGCGAGCGTACGCAGCCCGGTGACGAGGCCGCCGAACTCCGCCTCGAAGTGCGGGACGATGATGTCGCAGCCGCTACGCGCTGCAGGCGGCAGGCACGCCGCGAGCGACTCGCGGTGGAACGCGTCCTGGATCGGCAGGCGCGTACCGAACGCAGCGGCGGCGAGAGCGAACAGCAGTCCGGCCGCAGCAACGAGCTGTGCCCGGTGCTGCCGCCACGTCACCCATGCCATCGGAGCGGGACCTTCTCCGTGATGCGTGGCGTGGGCACGCGTTCGGGCGCCATGTAGGCGAGCAGCAGCTCCTCGAGGCTCACCGGCTCCACCGTCCACGAGGGATCGACGACCGGGCCGTCGACGACCGTGAGCAGCGTCAGCTGCCGGCCGCTGTGGCGCTCGCGGACGATCTCTCGCACGCCGTGGATCCCGCCGAGTGGCCGGCGAGGACCGGTGAGCAGGCGGTGCGACTCGAGCAGCGCTTCGACGTTGCCCTCGAGGCGGACCGCGCCGCCGGCGAGCAGGACGATGTGGTCGCAGACGCGCTCGATGTCGGCGACGACGTGTGAGGCCACAACGACGGTCGCACCGGTCTCAGCGACGCCGTCCATCAGCAGCTGGAGCAGCTCGCGGCCGGCAAGCGGGTCGAGGCTCGCGAACGGCTCATCGAGCAGAACGAGCTGCGGGCGCTTGCCGAGGACGAGCGCCAGCGCGAGGCGGGCGCGCTCGCCTTCCGACAGCGAGCCGACCTTCGTGCGCGCGGGAATGCTCGTCAGCAAGTCGACGGCCGGCCCGCTGTCCCAGCGTGTGTTCGTGCGGCGCGCGTACTCGATCGTCTCGGCGACGGTGAACGAGCGGTAGAGCGGTGCGCCCTGCGCGATATAGCCGACGTCGGCGAGGAGACCCGCATCGCGCAGCGGGTCGCGCCCGAGCACGGAGATCGTCCCCTCCGTCGGCGCGAGCAGCCCGGTGGCGAGCGCGAGGAGGGTGGACTTGCCTGCGGCATTCGGCCCGGCGAGGCCGACGACCGCGCCCTGCGGGATCTCGAGTGTGAGCCCGCGCAGGCTCCACTCGCGACGGAAACGCTTCCCCAGGCCCTGCGCCGAGAGCGGCGAAGCGTTCATGCGACGCGACGGGCCAGAGACTCCCGGAGAGTTGCGGAGATGAGCGCGCGGACGCTCTCTTCGTCGAGCCCGGCCTCGAGCGCGGAACGGAGCCAGCGCTCGAGCTCGGCGCGCAGCTCGTCGTGGTGGCGCAGCGACGGGGGCGCAAGCGTGCTCGCGATGAAGGTCCCGCGGCCCTGCCGCGCGACGACGAGGCCCTCGCGCTCGAGATCGCGGTACGCCTTCGCGACGGTGTTCGGATTGATGGCGAGGTCGGCGACCACCTCGCGCACCGTCGGCAACTGGTCGCCGACGTCGATCGTGCCGAGGCGGAGCGCCTCCTTCACCTGCTGGACGATCTGGAGGTACGTCGCGACGCCGGAGCGCGGGTCGAGGTGGAACTCGATCATCGCCGGATCGTAACTCTGTAGGGTCACGAACATGAAGACTTCTTTGGGAATCTGGGCGTTCGGCGGCATGGCCACCCGCTTCAACCCCGGCGGCTACAAGCCGGAGCTCTCCGGGATCCCGACCGCGACGAAGGTGCGCACCGCCGTCGAGGGCCTCGGCGACCTCATGGACGACTACGAGTTCCACTTCCCGCAGGAGCTGTCGCCGGCGAACCTCGACGAGGTCCGCGAGGTGCTCGACGGCCACGGGATCTACTGCGTCGCGAGCGGCCTGCACCTCGATCCGCGCTTCGGCAAGGGCGCGTTCTGCTCACCCGACGACTCGCTCCGAGCGGATGCACTGCGGCTGACGCGCGAGGGCATCGACCTCGCCGCCGAGGTCGGCGCGCACTTCATCATCTGGCCCGGGATCGAGGGCTACACCTACCCGTTCCAGACGCCGTACGCGGAGTCCTGGGCGCGATTCATCGACGGCGTCGGCGAGTCCGCGTCGTATGCGGCCGGCAAGGGCGTCACCGTCTTCCTCGAGCACAAGAACTCGGAGCCGGCGATGAAGATCCTCATGCGCAACGTCGGCATGACGCTGCACGTGATCCACACGCTGCGCCGGCAGGGGATCGACAACGTCCTCGTCAACATGGACTGGCAGCACCTGATCATGAACGGCGAGAACCTCGCCGAGTACGCAGCCCTTCTGGCGGCGGACGGATTGCTCGGCCACCAGCACGCGAACTCCGGCTGGGGCACCTTCGACGACGACAACATGGTCGGCGCAACCGCCTTCATGGAGACCCTCGAGCTCGCGGTCGAGCTGCGCCGCGCCGGCTACGGCGACAACGGCGAGCGGCTCGGCTTCGACCTGTACCCGTACACCGAGGATGCGGTCGGCGCGGTGAAGCGGTCGGTGCTGCAGTGGCGCTTCATCGACGGCATCGCGGCGAAGCTCGACGGGGCGGAGCTGCGCGCGGCACAGCAGGACAAGGACGCCGTGCGCGCCTACGAGCTCGTCTACGCCGCACTCGGTGCCTGATGCACTGATCGGAATCGACGTCGGGACGACCGGCGTCAAGGGCGTTGCGATCGACGCGGACGGGCGCGTGCTCGCGACCGCATCGGCGGAGTACCCGCTGTCGCGGCCGCACCCGGGCTGGTCGGAGCAGGAGCCGGAGGACTGGTTCCGCGCCGCCGTGGATTGCATGGCACGACTGCCGGAAGGGCCTAGCGGCTTTTCCGGGCAGATGCACGGCCTCGTCGTCCTCGACGCGGACGGCAACGTGCTCCGACCCGCCATCCTTTGGAACGACCAGCGGACGGGAGCGGAGGTCGCGGAGATCGAGGAGCGCGTCGGCCTCGCGCGGCTGATCGAGCTGACGGGCAACCGGGCGCTGACCGGCTTCACGGCGCCGAAGCTCCTGTGGCTCCGGCGCCACGAGCCGGACGTGTACGCGCGGATCCGCCACGTCCTCCTGCCGAAGGACTACGTTCGCTACCGACTCACCGGCGAGCTTGCGATCGACGCCGCCGACGCCTCGGGAACGCTCCTCTTCGACGTGCAGCGGCGCGCGTGGTCGGAAGAGGTGTGCGCCGCGCTCGACATCCCATTCGAGTGGCTACCCGCTTCGCATGAGTCGACCGAGATCGCCGGCGCGGGCGACCAGGCGGCCGCCGCGCTCGGCGTCGGCATCGCGCAGCCCGGCCCGGTGTCCGTCGTGCTCGGCACGTCCGGCGTCGTCTTCGCCGCGCTTCCCGCATACGCGCACGACAGCGAGGCGCGTCTGCACGTCTTCTGCCACGCGGTGCCGAACATGTGGCACGCGATGGGCGTGATGCTGAGCGCAGCCGGCTCGGCGTCGTGGCTGCGCGGCGTGCTCGGCGGGTCACCCGCAGAGCTCGACACGGAGGCCGAGCGGTGGGCGCCAGGCGCGGAAGGGCTTCTCTTCGCGCCGTATCTCGCGGGTGAACGAACTCCGCATCCCGACCCCGATGCGCGCGGCGCGTTCGTCGGCCTCTCGGCGCGGCACGACCGCGGCGCGCTCTGGCGCGCGATGCTCGAAGGAGTCGCCTTCGGGCTGCGCGACTCGCTCGAGCTCCTGCGTCAGCTCGGCGCGCAGCCGGAGACCGGACGCGCGTCCGGCGGCGGCGCGCGGAGCGACCTCTGGCTTCGCATCGTCGCGTCAGCTCTCGGCCTGCCGCTCGAGCTGACGGAGTCCGAGGAAGGGTCGGCATACGGCGCGGCACTGCTCGCCGGCATCCGCGCCGGCGTCTTCGCCGATGCAGAGGACGCGGTCGCACGCTGCGTGCGCGTCCGCCGTCGCATCGAGCCGGAGTGGGACTACACGGACGAATACGCCCGTTTCGAGCTTCTGTATCCAACGTTGAAGGAGATCCAATGAGCCTCGAAGGCAAGACCGCCGTCATCACCGGCGCGAGCCGCGGCATCGGCGCGGCGGTTGCGCGCATGCTGCACGAGCGCGGCTGCAACCTCGGACTCGCCTCGCGCAGCGGCCACGATCTCGGGCTCGATCGCGTCGTCGCGATGCCGTGCGACGTGCGCGACCTCGACTCGCTCGTCAGCCTGTGCGACGCGACCGCGGATCGGTTCGGAGGCATCGACATCGTCGTCCCGAACGCGGGCGTCGGCGCGTACGGCCCGTTTCTCGATCTCTCGCGCGAGCATCTCGACGAGATGCTCGACGTCAACCTGAAGGGGACGGTGTACGCGATCCGTGCCGCGCTGCCGCACATGCTCGGCCACGAGGGCGACGTGGTCACACTCGCGTCGGAGGCCGGACGCCGCGGGCTTCCCAACGAGGCCGTCTACTGCGCGTCGAAGTTCGGCCAGGTCGGGCTGACGCGCGCGCTCGACCACGAGCTGCGCGCGCAGGGGATCCGCTGCACGAACGTCTGCCCGGGCGGAGTCGCGACCGACTTCGCGCTCGACGACGGGCGCGGCCGCACCGAGGACGTCCTGCCGGGGATGATGACCGCGGAGGACGTCGCCGAGGTCGTGATCTTCGTGCTCGAACGGCCTCGCCATCTGCGGATCCTCGAGACGGCGTTCCGGCCGATGACCGAGGACTCCTGGGGCTAAGGCGTCAGGGAGTACCCGCGCTCGAGCATGCCCGGCGCGCGGGCGAGCTGGGCGTCCCACTCGGGGACGAACCAGCCGAGCGAGTCGGCCATCCGCACGATCATCGAGAAGAGCGCGCAGACGGTCGCCGCATCGAGCAGCGCCCGCCGCGAGACGCCCGCGGCGTAGGCGGCCTGGGCGTCAGCCGGCGTCAGCTCGTCGGGACGGAGCGTCATCGTCTCGATGAAGGTCAGCGCGGCGAGCAGCTCCGGCCGGAGCGGCGCCGTGCGCCAATCGGCGACGACCGCGTTCCAGACTTCCTCACCGAGCGCATACGACGCGACCGCGCCGTGGGAGCCCGTTCAGAAGGGACACTGGTTGAGCAGCGACGTGAATGCCGCGAACAGCTCTCGCTCGCCCGCGCTCCAGTCTGACGGCCCGCGCATGGCGCGGTCGGTCGCGTCGGAGAACGGGCGGCCGAAGACCTCGGAGCGGTAGAGGAGCGTCTTGACGACGTCGGGCGGCGGCTCCGGGCCCCACTCCCCCGCGCGCTCGATGACGGCGAGCCTCATCCCATCGCCTCCGTCGCGCGATCGAGCCGGCGGAGGCCCTCGGCCATCGCCGCGGCGGCCGTCTGCTCGAAGATCTCGTCTTCGGACATCCCGGCCCGCTTCAGCGCGTCGACGTCGGCGTCGGTGATCGTGTACGCGCGCTCGTGCACCTTCACGAGGTAGTCGCTCATCACCGGCGGTGCAGGTGCGGCATTCGCCGCGAGCAGGCGCAGCTCGTCGATCGCGTCGGTCACGACGCGGATCGTACGCGTTTCAGTTTGCGACGGTGAGTGCGATCTGGTTCTCGCCGAATGCTCCGGCGAGGTTGAACGCCTGGACGTCGATCCAGTACGTGCCGTTCGGCAGCGACGTCGTGTCGAGCGACTGCGTCAGCCAGAAGCGGTAGCTACCCGGCCGATTCGCCTTGTTCTGGTACGTGCCGGGCGCATAAATGGTCGCGTACATCGACGCGGGGAACAGCCGGTAGCGGAAGTCGGCGACCGTGTGCCATGGCGTCGGCGGATCGCCGGAGTCGGGAATGATCCGCCAGCGGACGACGCTCGGGACGAGGTGCGCACGGTTCCACGGAGGCGCGGGCTCGACCGACGGAAGCTCGTACGCGTCGGCGACGAGCCCGACCGCGCCGCTCACCTCCGTCCCCTCAACCTGGAGCGCGTGGCCCTCGATCCGCACGACCGAGATGGCGGAGACGACGGGCGCGTTCAGGTCGCGGAACGGCGAGAGCGCTCCGTGCCGCAACGGGTCGCGGTAGCGGCCGGCCACGCTCTCGGCAAAGTGCACGTGACCCCAGCCCGGGAGGATGTAACCGAGGAGCTGGTGCAGGCGGACGTGCGCGCCAGTCTTGACGACGGGCCGCACGTGCCAGTAACCGAACACACGCCGGTTGGGGCGCCGCACCTCGACCGAGTCGGGCCCGCGCACGATGACACCGGGCTCGACCGCGTACACGGCCGTCCCGTCGGGAGCGGAGATGTCGACCCCGAAGTGGAAGTTGCCCTTCCAGGTCAGATCGGGTGCAACGTGGAAGCGCGGGTCGTCGAACGTCCCCCGGATCGGATGCATCTGGTCGAACGGCTTCACCGGCCAGGAGTACGCGTGGGCGACACCCGGCGCCGCGAGCGCAACCACTGCCATCACCACTGCTCCCCGAAGCACCTGTCTCCCGACGGTCGGATGCCCTTCGACAGCACGCTACAAACGACCGATGAGTCTCTGTGGTTACGGTAGTCGACAAATCACGGTTCGAACGCGATAGCTAGTTCTTGCCGGCGGTGAGGCCGCCATCGACGACGAGGCCCGAGCCCATGACGAAGCTCGACTCGTCGGACGCGAGATAGAGCGCAGCGCGGGCGACGTCTTCCGGGGTGCCGAGCTCGCCGCCGAGCTGGCGCGCGCGGATCGAGCGGCGGCCCTCCTCAGGGTCGGCATACGATTTCTCGAGGTAGTTCTCGACGAACGGCGTCAGGATCGTGCCGGGCAGCAGCGCGTTGACGCGGACGCCGTGCGGCGCGAGGTCGACCTGCATCGACTTCGTCAGCGCGAGCACCGCGCCCTTCGAGGCGGCATACGCGACGCGGCGCGCGAGGCCGGTCTCGGCGATCGCGGACGACATGTTGATGATCGACCCGGAGCGCTGCGCGATCATCGTCGGAACGACGGCGCGCAGCATGAGGAAGACGCCTCGCGCGTTCACGCGCATGACCTCGTCCCAGAGCTCGGGCGTGGTCTCCTCGACGTCGCCGATGCCGGCGATGCCTGCGTTGTTGAAGAGGACGTCGATCCGGCCGTGCTCCTCGACCACGCGTCCCGCGAGCGTCGAGGTCTCCTGCTCGTCGGCGACGTCGACGCGGTACGGCGTGCCCTCGAGGTCTGCCGCGACGACGGTCCCGCCCTCGGCCGCGAAGAGCTCCGCCGACGCGAGGCCGATGCCGGACGCGGCGCCGGTGACGATGCAGACCTTCCCGTCGAGCCGTCCCACGGCTGCCATTGTTCACCACATGGAGAAGCCCCCTCGCGGGGGCTTCTCGGTAGCAGGCCTGTAAGCCGGATTTTGTCGAGGGTGACCATCCATCTGTGCGGCTACCCGGCTCCTCGGCGGGCCGCCTCGGCGGAGCCTGTTCGCCTTGCACCGGACGGGGTTTGGCGAGCCGGTCACGTCGCCGCGACCGCTGGTGGGCTCTTACCCCACCGTTTCACCCTTACCGTCAGCGTCTCCGGAGATGCGCTGCCGGCGGTCTCCTTTCTGTGCCACTTTCCGTCGGCTTTCGCCGCCTCCCTCACGGGAGCGTCCTGCCCTGCGGTGTCCGGACTTTCCTCGAGCCCCGAAAGGCCCGCGGTCACCCGGCCTGCGACCCGAATTCTACCTGCACAACGGCCGAATCGACGCGCCCGTGGAGGACGGTCTCGCACTCGGGGCAGCGGACCCGTGCTCCCTCGTGCAGCACGAACTCGCCGCAGACCGGGCACTCGAGCGACGCCCCGCGCAGCAGCGCGAAGAGCTCCTGCTCGAGCGTCCGATGGAGCGGCGCGACGCTCATAGCTCGCGGAACACTCCCACGACCTTGCCGAGCACCTGCACGTGGTCGGCGTAGATCGGCTCGAGCGCGCTGTTCTCCGGCTGCAGACGGACGCGCCCCTTCTCGCGGAAGAACGTCTTCACCGTCGCCTCGTCTGCGGACTCGTCGTCGCCGACGAGCGCGACGACGATCTCGCCGTTGCGCGCATCCTGCGCGCGCTTCACGACGACGATGTCGCCGTCGAGGATGCCGGCCTCGATCATCGACTTGCCCTTGATGCGCAGGAGGAAGTCGCCGCGGAGCGTCTCGGGCACGGCGATCGAGTCCTCGACGTTCTCGTCGGCGAGCAGCGGCGCGCCCGCGGCGATCTGGCCGAGGAGGGGGAGCTTCGCAACCGTCGCCGTCGCCTCCTGGCGGCCGGTCAGCTCGAGGGCGCGCGGCTTCGTCGGGTCGCGGCGGAGCAGTCCCGCGCGCTCGAGGTTGGCGAGATGCGCGTGCACCGTCGACGGCGAGGCGAGACCCACCGCCTCGCCGATCTCGCGAACGGTGGGCGGGTAGCCGTGCCGGTCGACGTAGCCGACGAGAAAGGTCCAGATCTCCTGCTGTCGTCCGGTGAGCTCCACTTCAGCGCCTCCTGGCGAGGGGTCGGGTCGAACATGTGTTCGACCTGAGGGTAGAGACTCCTCCGGACGGCGTCAAGACATCGGAACTTGCGCCAAAAGGCGCGGCGCCACGCGGTCGAGGATCTCCTCGAGGCTCGCGCCTGTTGCCGTGATGCCGTGGTTGCGGAGGCCGATGACGGCATGCGCCGGATCCGGCTCGGCGGCGAGGAGCTCTGCGACGGTCGCGGCCAGCTCCTCCGTCCCGCAGGGGTAGTTCACCTCGGTCGCCGGGATCCCCTCGAGCCACGCGTGCACGTGGAGGATCGCGCCGACGTCGGGATGCTCCTGGTAGATGCGCCAGTGCTCGATCGCGTCGACCGAGACGCGCCGCGGCTCGATGCCGGGCGGGACGCTCAGCACGATGCGGGCCGCGTCGCCGTCGTAGCCGGAGACGAGGAGGATGTCGCGGCCCGGCGTCTCGAGCGCCGCCTTGTCGACGCCGCTCGCGCTCATCCAGAACCGCGTCTCGTCCTTCCGGGCGGACAGGTTCCCGTACGAGAGCCCGCCGATCCCGTACAGCCGTTTGATGTGCCGGAGGTCGTCCGCGTCGACGAGGTCCTCGACCGGGAACGGCGCCGGCAGCAGTCCGAGCGTGTCGAGCCGGCGGCCTGCCTCGGCGATCGACATGGTGATCTCGTCGCCGCCCCAGAGCTCGGGCTCGAGGTCGGGACGGAACTCGTTCTCGATGACGAGACGCGAGCGCGCGAGCGGCTCGAGCCTCGCAGCCACCTCCTCTGCGCCGCGCACGAGGTAGCTACCGCGCTCGAGCGTCGTGAACCACACGCCTTCGCCGGGGACGTACGCGAGCGCGACGTTCGCGAGCGCGCGCACGAGGACCGGATAGCCCTCGCGCAGCGGATCGGCCGGCGACTCGTCGAGCACGTGCAGCGCGGCGACGAACGTCCCGCGTGCGCGCCGCCGGAAGGGGCGCGGGCGCGCGCGGTCGACGACGTTCACGACGAGCGCGGCCTCGTCTGCGGGGGTGGCTGCGAAGCCACGCGCTTCGAGGGCACGCCGAAGCTCGTCGACGAAGACAGCGAGTGCTTCCCCGGGCGGTTGTCCGACGACGGCGTACGCCATACGTCAAGGGTAGAAACGCTTCGAGGCCCGCGCATGGGTGGATTCCCGCAACGAAAAGGGCCGCCGAGGCGACCCTTCGTCGATGCGCTGGAGAGGACTTGAACCTCCACGGCCGCAATGGCCACTAGGCCCTCAACCTAGCGCGTCTACCAATTCCGCCACCAGCGCGAGAGCCGCACCAGTGTACCGATGGCCTGTCAGTGCGTCTTCGGCGGCAGGACGACCGGCGGATGCTCGGAGAACCGCACCTGCATGCGATGACTGCCCGGCACCGGCTGCCCTCGCGTCCCTCGGTGCGCAACGCGGGCGACGCCCATCGGCCGCCCCTGCTTCACGGCCTTCAGCGCGCGCATGACCTGCTCGTGCAGCTGCCGGCTGTACGGGAGCGAGTACGCGCGCGGCGCCGTTGCGCCGACGTCGAGCCACAGATAGACGTGGCCGGGGTCGGACGCGGCCGGATCCGGTTCGTCCACCTGTGCCCAGACGAGTTGCGCGCCCTTCGGGAACGAGGCCGCGCTCGGCCAGCCGGCCGGGTCGGGCTTGCCGAGCCACAGCGCGAATGCGAGCGGCGGCGCGCACACGATGTACGCGGCCCGGCGGCGCCACTGCAACGAGCCGGCCAGCGACCATGCAAGCCCGAGCGCGAGCGCGCCGTAGGCGGCCGCAAGCCAGGGGCTCACGTCGTCCTCTTCAAGTCGCGCAGGAGGTTCGCCGGCAGCGTGTCGTGACCGGCGAGATTCCCGTTCGCGTTCAGCCGCCAGCGGAACGCGGTCACCTGCTGGCCCGGGAAGCGAACGCGAACGGTGCGCCCGACGACTTCGTGAAGCTCGCGCGCTCGATGATCGCCTGCTGCATCTGCACGACCGCGACGAGGAAGTCGACGACGACCACGAGGGCGACCGCGTAGCGCAGTGTGCGCATGGAGCTACCGCGGACGGTCGAGTGCGTGCTGCAAGTGGAGGAACATCACCCACACGATCACGGAGCACACGACACCGGCGAGCGTCGCGGTAAGGCCGTTGCCGAGGCCGATCGTCAGCGCGTGCACCGCCGCCTGACTGTCGGGGAGCGCCGCCGAGTGGGTCTGCTGGCGGTAGCCGAGCAGCGCGCCGATCATCCCGAGCACCTGGAAGAGCGCAACCGCGTAGCAGACGAGCTGCGCGTCGTGGCGCAGATGATCGAGCTGCCGCTCGTTCCCCCTCTCGATGACCGTGTCGGCGCGCCAATGGAGCGTCCCGGCGAACGCGACGAGCGCCGCGGTCGACCCGACGATGACCAGGGCGACGCCGAGCGGGGCACCCGAGACGCCAGCCGCGAACCCGCCGACCGCGAGGGTCGCGAGCACGAGCCCGGACGCCGTCGCGATGCAGTTGATTACTTCAGAAAGTGGAAGAGCGCGATGCTGTTGACGAAGAACAGCAGCGCCACCACGAGCGTCAGGCGGGTGAGGTTCCGCTCGACGATGTGCGTGCCGCCCTGGGAGGCGGGCGTGAAGCCCATCCCGCCCATCCCGGCGTCGCGCCCGCTGTGCATGAGCACGAGCGAGACGAGCACGAAGACGAGGAGCACCTGGACGACGGCGAGGAAGCTGCTCACGCGGACAGGGTAGCTACCCCTCTGCGACCTGCAAGATCGCCTCGACCAGCTCGGCCGCGATCCGGTCCTTCGTCACGTAGCCGGCCGCGCCCGCCTGCCGGGCGGCATCGACGTCCGAGCGGGCGTTCGAGCCGGTCAGCATGAGGATGTTCACGTCGTCGTCGGCGGCCTTGATCGCCTTCGCCGCCTCGATCCCGTCCAGGAGCGGCATCGAGATGTCCATGAGGATGACGTCGGGACGCCGCTCCTCCGCGAGGCGCACCGCCTCCTCGCCGTCGCCGGCGAGCCCGACGAGCTCGATCCGGTCGTCCGTCGCAAGGATCGCCTCGAGCGCCTCGGCGAAGAGACGGTGGTCGTCGGCGATGAGGACACGCACACCCATGTCACACACTTTCGCTTGTTACGGTCGGTCTGTGAAGCCCGACGAGGCGCGCGCGCGGATCCAGAAGCTTCTCGTCACCGGAGACAACCGCCTGAAGCAGGGCGTCGACCCGGAGAAGGCGCGCGAGAGCTGGGAGGAGGCGCTCGCGGTTGCGCGCGATGCCGGCCTGGAAGAGGCGATCCAGCCGCTCGTCGAGGTCAGGCTCGCCGACCTGCCGCCGCGCGACTGAGGATCTCCTCGATCCGTTCCGCCTGACGGCGGACGTCGTGCTCCGATGCTGCCGCACGCGCCGCCTCGTTCGGACGCGGGAGCGTCGAGGCCTGGCGCAGCGCCTCGGCAATCGCGTCGACGTCGAGCGGATCGACGAGGATCCCCGCCTCCGGCGGCACGAACTCCGGCGGCCCCCCGATGCGCGTCGCGACGACCGAGCGGCCGCACGCCATCCCCTCGAGCAGCGCCTGGCCGAGCGGCTCGACGAGGCTCGGCTGGCAGAGCACGTGGGTGTCGGCGAGCAGGCGCGGGATCTCCTCGTGCGGCACGCGTCCGAGCAGCCGCACGCGCTCGCGGCCCGCGAGCCGTGCACGCAGCGCGCCGTCGCCGGCGAAGGTCAGCATCCCCTCGCCGAGCTGCGCGAACGCGTCCGCGAGGCGGACGACGTTCTTGCGCTCCTCGAGCGCACCGACGCAGAGATAGCGCACCGGTCCGTCGGGTGGCGGCGTCACCGCGAAGGCCTCGAGGTCGACGCCGCTCGATACGACCTCCGTCTTGCCGCGCGCGCCGGGGACCTTCGCCTCGAGCTCGCGCCTGAGGTAGTCGGAGACGCAGACGACGGTCGCGGCTCGCCGGACCACGAGTCTCGTCGCGGCGGCGACGCCGGGGATCGCGCCGACGTTGCGCACGTCGCGGCCGTGCGCGGTGACGACGAGCGGCGCCCGCCCGGCGAGCGCGACGAGCCCGCTCGGGACGAGGAAGTGTGCATACACGACGTCGGGGCGCGGCGCGCGCAGCGTGCGCCGCGCGAGCGTCAGGTAGCGCGCCTTCCCTCCCGCGCGCGTGTCGAGGACGGCGCGGTCGACGTCGTTGCCGCGTGCCACCAGCTCGCGCTCGAGCTGCGCGACGAACGTCCCGAGGTCGGGCGCGCCCGGCCCGGGATACATCTGCGAGACGAGGAGGATCCGCACGGGCGGAGCGTATGCTCCGCCCGTGCGGGCCCGGCTCACTACTTCGTAAGGAACTCCGTCATCGGCTGCACCTGCTGCCGGTCGGAGGCGTTCGCGAGGTACGGGAGGCCGAACTCGGCCTCGATCGTCGCGAGCAGTGAGTAGTGGTTGTACGGCACCTGGCTCTGGAAGCCGCCGGTCTTGCCCTTGTTCGTGACGACGATCGCCGGGACGAGCCCGCCGCCGTACGTCCCGCCCGCCCAGGTCTTCCCGTCGGGCGCGCCGTTCGAGCCGAGGAACTGGTACCCGGCCGGCAGGATCGGCGAGTCGCAGCAGCCGTCGGCGGTCTCCCAGCCGTCGGTGGCCGCGTTGTTCGTGAAGTCGTTCTCGTCGGTGAGGATGAAGATCGCCGCGAGACCGCTCTTCCACGCGGGGCTCGCCATGATCGTGCCGACGGCGCCCTTCACGAACGCGTCGGCCTTCTGCTTCAGCGCCGCGTCATTCGTGTCGTCCTTGGTCGAACCGAACGGGCACGGCGTCCCGTCCGAGCCGTCCGTCGCCACTGGGGTGGAGACGCCGCCGTGCATGTCGTGGCACTGATTCGGCGTGATCCAGACGACGTTCGGCGTCGTCGGCACCTTCTGGAGGTCGGTGGCGAGCGACGTGTACGGCTTGATCCGCGCGAGCCGCGACGGGCTCGAGCGGATGTCGTCGAAGAGGACGAACGGGTTGTGCTTCGACGCATACAACTGCTGGCTCGTGCTCGGCCAGAAGTCGCCGGTGTAGCCGACGGACGGCATCGACTCCATGTACGCGCCCCACGTCAGCTTCTTCGTCTCGAGCTGGTCGACGAGGTTCGTGTGGTTGAACCGGTTCGCCGGGTTGTCGTCGTTCACGAACCAGTTCGAGCCCGAGATGGCTGCGACGTAGTTCGGCTCGCTCGGGTGCGTGACGCCGTAGTAGTTCTCCGCCACGGCGTATGACCCGGCGAGCGAGTTGATGTACGGCGCGTTCTGGTCTCCGAGCACGCTCGACTTCGAGTGGTTCTCGAGCATGATCACGAAGATGTGCGCCGCAGGCGGCGTAGGCGGCTTCGGCTTCGGCTTGTGCTTCGGCTTCGGCTTCGCACCGGCCGCCGAGACGACCACAAGCAGGATCGCGGCGACGAGCAGCGCGCCGCGGGCGAGGTATTTCATCGGCCCCCCTTCGTTGACTGGGGCGGGGCCTACCCGGCTAGGGGTGAGAACGAACCAGGTCGTACATGCCCCACTCCGCGCGCAGCGTCTCGCAGATCTCGCCGACGGTGCAGCGCGCGCGGAGCGCCTCCCGCATGGGTGGAAGCAGGTTCGCATCGCCGCGTGCGGTGGCGCGCACCGCGTCGATGGAGCGCGCCGCCTCGTCCGCGTTCCGCTCTGCTCGCACCCGTGCCGTTCGCTCCAGCTGGCGACGCTCCGCCTCCGGGTCGATGCGCTGGAGCTCGACCCGCTCCGGCTCGTCCTCCCGGTAGCGGTTGACGCCGACGATGATCCGCTCGCCGCGTTCGACCTGTTGCTGCCAGTCGAACGCCGCGTGCTCGATCTCCGACTGGACGAATCCCTGCTCGATCGCCTCGACGGCCCCGCCGAGCTCGTCGATGCGCTCGATGAGCTCCCACGCGCGCGCCTCGAGCTCGGACGTGAGCGCCTCGACGTAGTACGAGCCGCCGAGCGGGTCGACGGTGTTCGTCGTGCCCACCTCGGAGGCGAGGACCTGCTGCGTGCGCAGCGCGATGCGCGCCGAGTTCTCGGTCGGCAGTGCGAGCGCCTCGTCGAAAGCGTTCGTGTGCAGCGACTGCGCGCCGCCGGCGATCGCCGACAGCGCCTGGACCGCGACGCGGACGATGTTGTTCTCCGGCTGCTGCGCGGTCAGCGTCGAGCCGCCGGTCTGCGCGTGGAAGCGGAGCGCCTGCGCCTTCGGGTTCGTCGCGCCGAAGCGCTCCTTCATGATCCGCGCCCACAGCCGGCGTGCCGCGCGGAACTTCGCCACCTCCTGGAAGAAGTCGTTGTGCGCGTTGAAGAAGAACGAGAGCCGCTCGCCGAACTCGTCCGGCGAAAGGCCTGCGTCGACGGCGGCGCGGCAGTAGGCGATGCCGTTCGAGAGCGTGAACGCGAGCTCCTGCACCGCCGTCGCTCCCGCCTCGCGGATGTGGTACCCGGAGATGGAGATCGTGTTCCAACGCGGAATCCGCTCGGCGCAGTACGCGAACAGGTCGGTCGTCAGCCGCATCGACGGCTTCGGCGGGAAGATGTAGTTCCCGCGCGCGACGTACTCCTTGAGAATGTCGTTCTGCACGGTGCCGCGCAGCACCGCCGGCGGCACTCCCTGCTCCTCTGCGACGAGCTCGTACAGGAGCAGCAGGAGCGACGCGGGCGCGTTGATCGTCATCGAGGTCGACACCTCGCCGAGCGGGATGCCGGCGAGCAGAATCTCCATGTCTGCGATCGAGTCGATGGCGACGCCGGTGCGGCCGACCTCGCCCTGCGCGCGCGGGTCGTCCGAGTCGTACCCGAGCTGTGTCGGCAGGTCGAACGCGATCGAGAGGCCGGTCTGCCCGTGCTCGAGCAGGTAGCGGTAGCGCGCGTTCGACTCCTCGGCGGACGCGAAGCCGGCGTACTGGCGGATCGTCCACGGCCGCCCGCGATACATGTCCGGGTACGGCCCGCGCGTGAACGGGTACTCGCCGGGCGGCTCGAGGCCCGCCGGCGCGTCGGCGGCGGTGTACACCGGCTTCACCGGGATGCCCGACTCGGTTTTACGATCGTCGGTCGCCGCCATCGGCAGAATCGTACGAGTTGTTCCACTGCATGCCGCATCCCGGCCTTGGGGCCGCCGTTGTCCGGCAGGTTCAGGTCGACCTCGCGACCTGCAGGACGAGCAGGCCGATCGTCGTGACCCTGCACGGGCCGACCGTGAGGGTGACGAAGGATTCGCAGTCGATCGTCTTCAAGGGCAAGGTCGTCCTGAAGATCCACGAGAACCACAAGGGGTTCCCGGCCGGCTCTCCCGGGCCGATCGAGGTCGAGGGCGTCTCGCCGGACGGGAAATGGATCCTCTATGCGATCGATCCGCAAGGATCGGCCTCGCTCGCCGCCGACGGCCTGACGCTTCGCGCAGTCTCGGTTGCAACCGGCCACTCGCGCGTCGTCGCGAGCGGGCTGCTGTACGACGACTACCGCGCCTGGTGCGGCCGAAGCCTCGTCATGACTGCGGGCGGCGATCGCATCTCGACGCACAACAAGTGGCTGATCGCGACCGGGCCGCCGGACTGGCGTGCGCATGTGGTCTTCAGAGACTCGCGCGTCGCGTTCGGGTCACTCGCCTGCGACGGAGACGGCATCGTCGTCCAGTCCGCGCCCGCGAGCGGCGTGAACGACACCGTCCACGCGCACTGGTCGATCTGGCGCGTCGGCCTCGACGGATCGCGCACTCGCCTGACGAGACCGGGCGCCGCCTCCGACGAGTCGCCGCACGTGGCGGGCTCGGTCATCTACTTCGTCCGGCGGGGATGGCTCTACGCCCTCCACCACGGTCGGCTTCTGACGCTGCCGCCGACGACCGGTTACTACGGCCACACGGAGTGGCCGTACACCGTCACGCGCTGAGCTCGAGCTCCGCGTCGCGGCTGACGAGCGCCGCGTAGCGGCCGCCGGCCGCGACGAGATCCTCGTGGCGGCCGATCTCGACGACGCGGCCCTGGTCGAGGACGACGATCTGGTCGGCATCGCGGATCGTCGAGAGCCTGTGTGCGATCGCGATCGTCGTCCGTCCCTCCGACAGCCGGTCGAGCGCGTCCTGCACGAGCCGCTCGGTCTCGGTGTCGAGCGAGCTCGTCGCCTCGTCGAGGACGAGGATCGGCGGGTTGCGCAGCACCGTCCGCGCGATCGCGATGCGCTGTTTCTCGCCGCCGGAGAAGCGATAGCCGCGCTCACCGACCATCGTGTCGTAGCCGTCCGGCAGTGCGGCGATGACGTGGTGGATGCGCGCCGCCTCCGCCGCCGCCTCGATCTCCTCGTCGGTTGCGTCCGGCTTCGCGAAGCGGAGGTTCTCGCGCACGCTCGCGTGGAAGAGGTAGGTCTCCTGCGAGACGACGCCGACGAGGTCGGAGAGCGCCTGGAAGCTGAGATCGCGGACGTCGACCCCGCCGATCGTCACGCGGCCGCCGCTGACGTCGTACAGCCGTGCGGCGAGATAGCCGAGCGTCGTCTTCCCCGATCCGGTCTCCCCGACGATTGCGGTTGTCGTCCCCGCCGGCACGGCGAACGAAATGTCCTCGAGCGCCCAGCCCGCGCCGTAGCTGAACGACACCTCGTCGTAGACGACGTCGCCGGCGCTCCCCTCGACGACAGCATCCGGCTTCTCGTCGATGTCGACCGGCTGGTCGAGATACTCGAAGATCCGGTCGAAGAGCGCGAGCGACGTCTGTACGTCGAGGCTGACGCCGAGCAGCGAGCCGACCGGGAAGAAGAGGCGCGTCTGCAGCGTCGTGAACGCCACGATGGTCGCGATCGAGACGACGCTCGTCAGCCCGCCGAGCCAGTAGACGGCTGCCGGCATCACCGAGAAGCTCGTCTGGATCGACGCCATCACCCAGCGTCCCGCCATCCGCTGGCGTACTTCGAGGTCGGCGAGGTTGAGCGACTCGGACTCGAAGCGGTCGGCGAGCTCTCGGGTGCGGCCCATGGTCTTGCCGAGCATGATCCCGCTCACCGAGAGCGACTCCTGCACGAGGCTGGAGATGTCGGCGAGCGACTCCTGCGTCGTCTTCGCGATCTTCCGCCGCTCGTTGCCGACGCGCCGCGTGAGCACGGTGAAGATCGGGATGAGCGCGAACGCGAAGAGCGCGAGCTCCCAGCTGAGCAGGAGCATGCCGACCATCGTCGCGATCACGGTCGTGACGCTCTGCGTGATGTTCGTCGCCGTGTTCGTGACGACGTTCTGGACGCCACCGATGTCGTTGGAGATGCGCGACTGCACCTCGCCGGTTCTCGTCCGCGTGAAGAAGGCGAGGGACAGCCGCTGCAGGTGACGGAAGACGGAGGCGCGCAGGTCGTGCATCACGCGCTGCCCGACCTGGTTCGAGAGCAGCGTCTGGACGACGCCGAGGACCCCGGTGACGACGGCGATCGCGATCATCCCGCCCGCGTTCCACGAGATCGCCGCCTTGTCGTGATGGACGATCGCGTTCAGGACGCGGCGCAGCAGGAAGGCGGGAACCACCCCGAGCGCCGCGCTGACGACGATCAGCCCGAGGAGCCCGGAAAGCCGCCTCCGGTACGGCTTGAAGAGCGGGCCGATCCGGCGCAGATTCGCGCGACGGACGGCCGGATCGTCCGGGCGCTCCGGCGGTGCCTGCGACGAGTGGAAGAACATCCCCATCCCGGCTCAGGGTACGCCGTGATGCATGATCGAGGACGTGCGCGTCACGGTGCGACTCTTCGCCGGCCTGCGCGAGCGGGCAGGCACGGGGCGACTCGAGGTCGACGGCGTCGAGCGCGCCGGCGACGTCTGGGAGCGGCTCGGTCTCGGCGACGAGCCGGGCGGTCTCATGTACGCGGTGAACCGCGAGTACGTCACGCGCGACCACGCGGTCGCCGACGGCGACGAGGTCGCGCTCATCCCTCCGGTGTCCGGCGGCGCGTTCGTGCTGAGCGCGGAGCCGCTCGACGTCGCGCGCGTCACGGCCGAGGCCGCGAGCGACGACGCAGGCGCGATCGCGACGTTCGTCGGCACCGTTCGGCGACACTCACGCGGCCGCGAGGTCGTCCGGCTCGAGTACGAGGCGTTCGCGGAGATGGCGGAGCCGATGCTGCAGCGCCTCGCCGAGGAGCTGAAGGCGAAGCACGGGCTCTGCGAGGTCGCGATCCACCACCGCATCGGCCCCGTAGACATCGGCGAGGCGAGCGTCGTCATCGCGGTGTCGGCACCACACCGGGCGGCCGCGCTCGACGCATGCCATGAGGCGATCGACACGCTGAAGGAGACCATCCCGCTCTGGAAGAAAGAGATCTACGCCGGCGGCGAGGAATGGATCGGGAGGGGCTCGTGAAGCGGAGCTTGGAACGC
>DASXLN010000419.1:0-10875 GCA_036496165.1 Gaiellaceae bacterium
CGATGCTCCGCGGCGGCGCGCAGCACGGCCGTCATCCCGGCCTTGTCGGTGTCGATCGCGCGCGCGACAAACGTCGCCTCCGCGCCGATCGCGAGCGACAGCGGGTTGAAGGGCCAGTCGAGCGAGCCCATCGGCGTGGACTTCGTCACCTTGCCGAGCTCGCTCGTCGGCGAGTACTGCCCCTTCGTCAGCCCATAGATCCGGTTGTTGAAGAGAAGGATCTTGAGGTTGACGTTGCGGCGCAGCGCATGGATGAGATGGTTGCCGCCGATCGAGAGCGCGTCGCCGTCACCGGTGACGACCCAGACGGAGAGATCGGCACGGGTCGTCGCGAGCCCGGTCGCGATCGCCGGCGCGCGGCCGTGGATCGAGTGCATCCCGTACGTGTTCATGTAGTACGGGAAGCGCGCGGCGCAGCCGATACCGCTGACGAACACGGTGTTCTCGCGCTCGATGCCGAGCTCAGGCATGAACGACTGCATCGCGGCGAGGATCGCGTAGTCGCCGCAGCCCGGGCACCAGCGCACCTCTTGGTCGGTGCGGAAGTCCTTTGCCGTCAATTCGCTCATTGGTCTGCCAGCGCCTCGATCGCTTCCGCCACCTCCGCGGCCCGGAGGGGAAGGCCGCGGACGCGGTTGTAGCCGACCGCGTCGACGAGGAACTCCGCGCGCACGAGCTTCAGCAGCTGGCCGAGGTTCATCTCCGGCACGAGCACCTTGTCGTACCGGCGCAGCACCTCGCCGGTGTTGCGCGGGAACGGATTGAGATGGGTAAGGTGCGCGTGCGCGACTGCGCGCCCGTTCTGCCGCACACGCCGGCATGCGGCCGCGATCGGCCCCCACGTGCCGCCCCAGCCGAGAACGAGGATGCGCGCCTCGCCGCTCGGGTCGTCGACTTCGAGCTCGGGGATGTCGCCGGCGATGCCGGCCACCTTCTGCGCGCGCAGGCGCGTCATCAGGTCGTGGTTGTCCGGGTCGTACGACACGTTGCCCGTGCGATCCGCCTTCTCGATCCCGCCGATGCGGTGCTCGAGACCCGGCGTCCCCGGAACCGCCCAGGGCCGCGCCAGCGTCTGCTCGTCGCGCAGGTATGGGAGGAACTCGTCGCCGTCGTTCGGCTTCGTCGCGAACGTCGTCGAGATGTCGGGCAGCGTGCTCACATCGGGGAGGAGCCAGGGCTCCGAGCCGTTCGCGAGGTATGCGTCGGAGAGGAGGTACACCGGCGTCCGGTACTTGAGCGCGATGCGGCACGCCTCGATCGCGGCATCGAAGCACTCGGACGGCGAGCGCGCGGCCACGACCGGCACCGGCGACTCGGAGTTGCGCCCGAAGAGCACCATCAGAAGGTCGCCCTGCTCCGGCTTCGTCGGCATCCCGGTCGCCGGGCCGGCGCGCTGGATGTCGCAGATGACGAGTGGCAGCTCGAGCATGATCGCGAGGCCGATCGTCTCGGCCTTCAGCACGATGCCGGGGCCTGCCGACGTCGTCACTCCGAGCGATCCGCCGAACGCGGCGCCGACCGCGGCGCCTGCGGCGGCGATCTCGTCCTCGGCCTGGAACGTCCGCACGCCGAAGTGCTTGTAGCCCGCGAGCTCCTCGAGGATCGAGCTCGCCGGCGTGATCGGGTACGCACCGAGAAAGAGCGGCAGCTTCGACAGCTTCGACGCGGCGACGAGCCCGAGCGACAGCGCCTGGTTGCCGGTGATGTTCCGGTACGTCCCCGGCTTGAGCTTCGCGGGCTTCACCTCGTAGGTGACGGCGAACGTCTCCGTCGTCTCGCCGAACGCGTAGCCGGCCTGGAGCGCCTTCACGTTCGCCTCCGCGATCTCGGGCCGCTTCGCGAACTTCTCCTCGAGGAAGTCGACCGTCGGCTCGATCGACCGGCCGTACAGCCACGACATCAAGCCGAGCGCGAACATGTTCTTCGAGCGCTCGGCCTCGCGCGGCGTCACGCCCTCGATGCCCTTGAGCGCACCGACCGTGAGCGCGGTGAGCGGCACCGAGTGCAGCTGGTACTCGGCGAGCGACCCGTCGTCGAGCGGGTTCGCGTCGTATCCCGCCTTCTTCAGGTTGCGGTCGTTGAACGCATCCGAGTTGACGATCAGCGTCCCGCCCTTCGGCAGGTCCTTGATGTTCGTCTTCAGCGCCGCCGGGTTCATCGCCACGAGCACGTTCGGCGCGTCCCCGGGCGTGAGGATGTCGAAGTCGGCGAAATGCACCTGGAAGCCGGAGACACCGGGAAGCGAGCCGGCCGGCGCACGGATCTCGGCAGGGAAGTCCGGGAACGTCGAGATGTCGTTCCCGAGCAGCGCCGTCTCGGAGGTGAACTGCGCCCCGGTCAGCTGCATGCCGTCCCCGGAGTCGCCCGCGAAGCGGACGATGACCTGCGACAGCTGCTCGACCGGCTTGGCCACTCAGGACAGGTATAGCACTGGCTCAGGCGTCCGCCAGGAGAGCGTCGAGGTCGACCGGCCTCGTCCACATCGTCGGGTTGCCGGCCTCGTCCTGCGGCCATTCCTCGCGCGGCCGGTCGTAGTACAGCTCGACGCCGTTCTCGTCCGGATCCCGGAGATAGAGCGCGACCGAGACGCCGTGGTCGCTCGCACCGTCGAGGGGGACGCCGGCGTCGAGCACGCGCCGGAGCGCGACCGCGAGCGCTTTCCGGTCGGGATAGCGGATGGCGGTGTGGTACAGGCCGGTCGTGTTGCGCGGCGGCGGCCCGGCGCCCTTCGACTCCCACGTGTTGAGGCCGATGTGGTGGTGGTAGCCGCCGGCGGAAATGAACGCCGCTTCGTCGCCCATCCGTGCGAAGACGTCGAAGCCGAGCACGCTCGAGTAGAACGCGAGCGCGCGGTCGAGGTCCGACACCTTCAGGTGCACATGGCCGATGTCGACGCGGGGATCGATGCTCATCAGCCGTGATTGTGCTTCAACTCGGACTCCTTCTGCTGGGCCTCCGCGAGCGTCAGCGTTCCGTTGCAGACGGCCGCGTTCAGCTCGTTCTCGATCCGGTCGACGTCGGCGGCGCGCGGGTACGGCTCCGGCCAGAGGTTGCCGGGGTCGGTCGGGTCGCCGCCGAGCTCGAGGCTGATCAGGTGGTCCTCCTGGTACGCGGACGGGCTGCCGGTCTCGCCGTACGCGCGCATCTGCCGCAGCTTCAGGTCGTTCGTGTACTCGACCGGCGGCCGGATCGTCGCCGTCCAGCCGCGGACGCAGATCGTGGAGCCGACGGTCGCCTGCGTCACGTCCGGGTTGAGGACACCGGGGACGCGCGGCAAAACGGTGTCGGACGCCGAGGCGTGGCGCAGCCGCAGCGCCAGTGCGAGGACGACCAGCGCGACCGCCACGAGGACGAGCGCACGACGAACGGTCACGCAGGCGACGGTACGGCGCGCGCCTCCACGGTCGCAAGACGCACTTGCAGACACGTTCCGGCGAGCGCCCACACGACGTATGCGACCCACGGATCGCCGATGACGTCCGTCTGGATCGCGAGCGCGAGGATCGCCGCGAACGCCGCCGTCATGCGCACCGCGCCCGCGCGCCAGAGACCGGCGAGGACGGCGAGCCCCCAAGCGATCCAGAGCAGGGCGCCGAGGATGCCGAGCTCCGCCCCCATCTCCGTGTAGTTCGACTCGCCGGCCTTGATCGGCGTTTCCGTGCGCGACGCCGTCTGGCCGACGTTGCCGAGCCCGAATCCCTGGGGATGGTGGAGCACGGTGTGCACGCCGTCCTTCAGCGCGAGCCAGTGCTCGTGCAGCGACGGCTCGTTCTCGGAGAGCGCATTGCCGCTTGCCGGGCCGCTCCCGATCGCGTGCTTCCGCTGCTGGACGAGGTCGGCCTTCGTCCAATGCCCGGTCGGCCCGATCGATGGGAAAACGTGCGCCCAGCCGATGGCGACGCCGACGACCAGCACTGCGATACCGGCGGGGCGCCAGTCGCGCGCCCCGAGCGCGAGCACGACGAGCCCGCCGGCGAGCGCGACGAGGGACGAGCGCGAGAAGGTGTAGAGCAGCGCAGCGAAGACGACGGCGGCGAAGGGGACGGCAGCGCGCCGGCGCGGAAGCAGGAGCAGCGCGACGACCATCGCGTACCCGGTCGCGAGTGGGCTGAGGAACGTCGAGACGAGCCGGCGGAGGAAGTGCTGCTCCGAGCCGGTGTTGTAGATGAAGTTCTCCGGCAGCCCCCCGGTGCCGTTGTAGTGGTAGCCCAGTTGCTTGTGGAAGTAGGCGACGACGCCATTCGTCCGCCACCAGCCGATCGACACCGCGTACACGTCGACGAGACCGAGCGTCGCGACGAACGCAGCCGTGCCGAGCAGCGTCCACACGAGCCGGCGGAGATCGTCGCGCGACACGAGAAGTGCGCGGCCGAGGAAGAAGGCGCCGACCGGCACGAGGTCGTGCTTCGCGGCAAGGCCGATCGCATGACGGTGGGCGACACCGCCGAGCGCGGACTGCGGGATGAGCGCGTACACGACGACGAGGAGGCCGTACGCGAGTGCGAGCCAGTCGGCGGCGCCCGGGCGGAACGGCAGCGCCCGCGCGCGGAGCGCGTCCCGTATGACGCGCGCGAGGGCGACCGCGAGGAGGATCTCCTTCCACGCGGCGATCGCCGTGAGCGTCGAGCCGCGGACGCCGGCGGCGTAGAGCGCCGCCATCGCCGCGTTGTGGACGGCGAGGCCGACGACGAAGAGGTAGAGGGCGAGGAGAGGCCGTCTCCAGACAGCTGCCGCCGCGACGGCGATGAGCAGCGCGTAGACCACGAGCTCGAGCGCCGTCACGGCGGCAACGGTACAACCCAGCCCAGGCTAGGCCGGGCCCCAGGGCATCTCGCCGGCGACGAGTGCCAGCGCGGCGAGCGCGGCGAGAATCAGGGCGAGCCTGAGTGCGAAGTGACTCCGCAGCATGTCCTCCTCCTCTCGGTATGACGCGGGTATGACACGGGACAGCGTGGAGGATGAACCTTGGACAAGACGGAGCGGCCCATTGACGATTGCGGGCCAAATCGTGAGAATCAGGCTGTGCCGTCTGAAACCCTTTCGCCATCGGGCGAGACGATCGGGCAACGGCTCAAGCGACTGCGCCTGGAGAGAGGCCTCTCCCAGCGCGAGCTTGCAGCTCCGGGAGTCTCGTATGCCTATATCTCGCGGATCGAGGCCGGCACGCGCCAGCCGTCGGTCAAGGCCCTCCGGAAGCTCGCCGCCAAGCTCGGCGTGAGCGCCGACTATCTCGAGACCGGCTCCGAGCTCGACCCCGACGCGGCGAGGGAGCTGCGTCTGTCCGACCTCGAGCTGGCCGTCCGGCTCGGGGAGAAGGACGGGGTCGAGAACGGCCTGCGCGAATGCCTCGACTCGGCGGAGGCCGCCGCCGACCGCGTCAGCGCGTTCCGGGCACGTGTCGCGCTCGCCGCGATCCGTGAGGAGTTCGACGACGTCAACGGCGCCATCGCGTACCTCGAGGCGGCCGTCGCCGACGAGCCCTTCGAGCCGGGCGACCACGTCGACGTCTACTCGCAGCTCGGCCGTGCGTACGCCGCCATCGGCAAGCCGACGCAGGCGGTGGAGCTGTTCGAGCGCTGCCTCTCGGACTCGGAAGGGAATCCCGCCGCCGAGGCGCGCTACGCGGCCATGCTCAGCTATGCACTCACGGACGTCGGCGAGATCGGCCGTGCCGAGGACGTCGTACGCACCGTGCTCGCACGAATGGGCGACACCGAGGATCCGTACATGCGCGTCCGCCTGTACTGGTCGCTCGCGCGCCTCGCGACCGCCGAAGGCCGTGCCACGGTTGCGCTGAGGAACATCCGCAAGGCGATCGCGCTGCTCGAGTCGACGGAGGACGCGCTCAACCTCGCGCGCGCCCACGTGCTCGCGGCCACGATTCTGCTCGCACGCGAGGACGCGGACGGAGCGAGCACGCATCTCGACCACGCGCACCGTCTCTTCGGCGCGAAGCCGTCCGCCGGCGACCTTGCCGAGCTGAAGATCCTGCGTTCGCGCGCGGCACTGTTGAAGTCCGACGCCGATGCCGCGATCCGGAACGCCGAGAAGGCACTCGCGATCGAGCTGATGCCGGCCGATCGCGGCCACGCGCTCGCGGCGCTCGCCGACGGGCTCATGCTCCACGGTGACACGGATCGCGCCGATGCGGCATACCGCGAGGCGGTCGAGATCCTGGAAAGCGAAGGGCGCTGGCGCCCCGCCGCGAATGCCTGCCGCGCCTGGGGCAACCTGCTGCGCGCCGACGGCCGCGAGGAACAGGCGCTCGACGCGCTCGACCGCGCCGCCGACCTCGGCACGCGCGCGACGCCGCAGCACGCACGCAGCGAACGGTGAGTCTCGAGCTCGCGGTCACGCCGCGCGGCCCGTACTCGCTCGCACTCTCCGCCCGTCTCTCGAGTGACGCAACCCGCACGTTCCGCGACGGCGTGTTCACGCAAGCACTCGCCGCCGGCGAAACGGTGCAGCTCGCGCGTGCGTGGCAGTCGCCGTCGGGCACCGTGACCATCCGTGCCGAGTCGGCGGCGGCGGCAGAGCGCGTGCGCTGGCTGCTTGCGCTCGATGACGACCACTCCGAGTTCCTTGTGCGGGTGCGCGACGACCGGCTGCTCGGGCGTGCGTCGCGCGAGTTGCGCGGGCTTCGCCCAGTGCGCGTGTCGACTGTCGCGCAGTCGCTCTTACGCGCGTTCTGCGGCCAGCTGATCGAAGCGAAGCGCGCACGGCGAATGGAACAGACGATCGTGCGCACGCTCTGTGCCGAGGGGCCCGAGCGGCTGCACGTCGCACCGACGGCACGCGACCTCGGCGCGCTCGCGCCGGCGCAGCTGCGACAACTCGGCCTGCACGCGCGCCGCGCCGCAGCGCTCGTGCGCCTGTGCCGCTCGATCGACCTCGAACGGCTGCGCGACCATCCGACGGAGACGATCGTCCGCCGGCTCGAGCGCGAGCGCGGGCTCGGCCCCTGGTCGCTCGGCGTCGTCTGCCTCGAGGGCCTCGGGCGCTACGACCACGGGCTCGTCGGCGACCTCGGCCTGATCAAGCTCCTGCGCGCGATGCGCGGACGCGAGGTCGAGGGCTGGGAGACGGCCGAGCTGCTCGCGCCGTACGGCGAGTTCTCCGGTCTCGCGAGCGTCTATCTCCTCGCGGGCTTCGGCCGCGGCCTGCTCTCGTTCGACACTGCCGCCGCCGCCTAGGCAGACTCACGATCATGATCGCGATCCTCGGATGCGGGCGCATCGGCGAGGCCCTGCTCAGCGGCCTGCTCGGCGCCGGTTGGACCGACATCGTCGTGACGACGCGGTCGGAGGAGCATGCAGCGAAGCTGCGCGAGCAGCACGGCGTCGAAGCGACGACCGACAATGCTGCGGCCGTTTCAAAGGCGGGCCTCGTCGTCGTCGCGGTGAAGCCGCAGGACATCGACACGCTGCTTGCCGAGGTCGGCCCGCTGCTCACCCCCGAGCAGACCGTCCTGACGGTGGCGGCGGCCATCCCGACCGCGCAGATCGAAGCGCGTGTCGCACCCGGGGTCCCGGTGGTGCGCGCGATGCCGAACGCGCCCTCGATGGTGCACGAGGGGATGGCCGGCATCTGTGCCGGCGCGCACGCCGGCGAGACGAGCCTCGCGCTCGCCGAGGACGCGCTCGCGCATCTCGGACGCGTCGTCCGCGTGCCGGAGTCGCAGATGGACGCGGTGACCGCACTCTCCGGATCGGGACCGGCGTACTTCGCGCTCCTCGCGGAGGCGATGATCGAGGCCGGGATCCTGCTCGGCGTGTCGCGCGAGATCTCGACGACGCTCGTCGTGCAGACGATGCTCGGCACCGCGAAGCAGCTGCGCGACCGCGGCATGCATCCGGTCGAGCTGCGCGAGTCGGTGACCTCGCCCGGCGGAACGACGATCGCGGCCATCCGCGAGCTCGAGCAGGCGGGCGTGCGCGCTGCGCTCCTCAACGCCGTGCAGGCGGCGATGACCCGCGCACAGGAGCTGGCGGCCGCGCATGAGTAACGTCGAGATCACGATCGATGACCATCCGGCGGCGGTCGTCGCCGACATGCTCGCCGCGGCTGCGCGCGACGGCGGGCACATCGTCCTCACCGGCGGCTCGACGCCCGCGATCGCGTACGAGCTCGCCGCCGGGCTCCAGCCGGACTGGAGCAGGACGGAGCTGTGGTGGGGCGACGAGCGCTGCGTCCCGCCCGAGGACGAACAGTCGAACTACGGCATGGCGAAGCGCACGCTGCTCGACAACCTCGCCGTGCAGCCGGCGGCCGTTCACCGGATGAAGGGCGAGCTCGGTCGCGACGCCGGGGCAGCCGACTACGACAGTGAGCTCGGCGACCTCGCGCGCTTCGACTTTCTCCTCCTCGGCCTCGGTCCGGACGGGCACATCGCGTCGCTCTACCCGAACGAGCCGACGCTCGACGAGCACGAGAAGCGCGTGCTCGGCGCCGAGGCGAAGCTCGAGCCGTACGTCGACCGCATCACGCTGACGCTGCCGATGCTCCGTGCCGCGCACGCGATCGTCTTCCTCGTCGCAGGCGAGGACAAGGCGGACGCCTGCGCGCGCGCATTCGCCGGCGAGCCCTCACGCGCGACGCCCGGAAGTCTCGTCCGCGCCGTCAGCGGGACGACGACGGCCGTGCTCGATCCGGCCGCCGCGTCGCTTCTCTAGCCGGGCAGCAGCTCCGACTCGGGAAGCTCGACGGCCATGTCGCGCTGCGCGGCGAGCGCCTGCAGGACGATCACCGTGTCGGCGACGCGGACGTCCTCGAGGAAGTCGCCGCGCCGCTCGAACGAGTCGAGGACGCTGAGAACGGCCGCCGCGTACTCGTTGCGGTCGAGGCCGGCGATCATCAGCACGGCGTCGCCCACGTCACGCGGGAACTCCTCGAGGCCGACGATCGACTCGGCCGCGATGCGCGCGTCGACGTCACGGCCGAGGACGAGGAATGCAAGGGTCGCCGCATAGCGGCCGATCGGCGATCCCGCCTGCGCCGCCCCGGCATCGAGCGCCCACCGCGCCGCCTCGGACGCGTCGTCGCCGGCGAGCAGGAGCGCCTTCATCGCCGCGATCGGCCGGCCCCACGACTCGGGCGGCGCGCCTGCGTCCCAGCTCTCGCGGTAGCGCTCGGCCGCGCGGCGGAGCCACACGCCGGCCTCGTCGTTGCGGCCGTCCATCAGGAGGCAGAGCCCTGCCGCCCACGCGGCGTTGCCGAGCTGCGTCAGCTGCCGCTGGTCGAGCTCCCGCGTTTCGCCGCCGGCATAGCGGGCAACCGCCGCCTCGGCTTGCTCGCTCCAGGTCACTCCGGGAGTGTACGAACGTCTGATTGACTATTCAGTCATGCGGGAGGCGCGTGAGGTCTTCTTCGTCGACGGCGTCCGGACGCCGTTCGGCAAAGCCGGCCCGAAGGGGCAGTTCTGGCGCACGCGCGCAGACGACATGGCCGTGAAGGCCGTCCGCGAGCTGCTCCGCCGCAACCCCGAGATCCCCCCGGAGCGCATCGGGGACGTCGTCTTCGCCGCCACCGCGCAGGTCGGCGACCAGGGCCTGACGCTCGGGCGCGACGTCGGGCTCCTCGCGGGCATCCCCGAGACCGTTCCCGGCTTCGCCGTCGACCGGATGTGCGCCGGCGCGCTCACCGCCGTCACCGCCGCTGCCGGCGAGATCGCCTTCGGTGCCGCCGACGTCGCCCTCGCGGGCGGCGTCGAGCACATGGGCCACCACCCGATGGGCGACGACGTCGACTTCAACCCGCGCTTCGTCTCGGAGCGGCTCATCGACGAGTCGGCCGCTGTGATGGGCCGCACGGCGGAGAACCTGCACGATCGCTTCCCGGCCATCACGCGCGCGCGTGCCGACGAGTTCGCGCTCGCCTCGCAGCAGAAGGCGGCGGCAGCCTGGGCCAACGGCGTCATGCGCGAGACCGTCGTCCCGATGACGGTCTTCAGCGACGACGGCTGGAAGCTCGCCGAGCGCGACGAGTTCCTCCGCACGGACACGAGCCTCGACGGTCTCGCTGCACTGAAGCCCGCGTTCCGAGCGGGTGGCCGCGTCACCGCCGGCAACTCCGCCGGCCTCACCGACGGCGCGACCGCCGCATTCCTCGCCGCCGAGGACACCGTCGGCGAGCTCGGGCTCACGCCGAAGCTCCGACTCGTCGCGTATGCGTACGCGGGCGTCGAGCCGCACCTGATGGGCATCGGCCCGGTGCCGGCGACGAAGCGCGTGCTCGAGCAGACCGGCATCTCCCTCGACGACATCGACCTCTTCGAGCTGAACGAGCCGTTCGCCGCGCAGGTGCTCACGTGGTGCGACGAGCTCGGCGTCGACGCCGACGACCCGCGGCTGAATCCGTACGGCGGGGCGATCGCGTGCGGGCATCCGCTCGCCGCGACCGGCGTCCGGCTGATCGCGCAGCTCGCGTACGGCCTCCGCGAGCGCGGCGGGCGCTACGGCCTCACCGCGCTCTGCATCGGGATGGGCATGGGCGCCGCGATCCTGTGGGAGAACGTTGGCTGACACGACCTTCAAGCTGAACCGCGCCGGCTCGATCGCGCTCGTGACGATCGACAACGGTGAGGACTACCACGTGCCGACGACACTCGGCCGCTCCGCGTTCGAGTCCGCCGTCGCGGTGATCGAGGAGCTCGAGGGCGGCGACTGGTCGGCCGCCGTCTTCACAGGCAAGCCGTTCGTCTTCTGCGTCGGCGCCGACATCGACGAGTTCGGACGAATCGAAGATCCGCGCGAGGGCATTCGCGCCGGGCACGAGCTGTTCGCGCGCATCGCCGCCCTCCCCTTTCCCACCGTCGCCGCGATCAACGGCGCGTGCCTCGGCGGCGGGCTCGAGCTCGCCCTGCACTGCGACGCGCGC